>NZ_JAENDM010000005.1:0-175417 GCF_019375075.1 Escherichia sp. XD33 | reverse complement strand
TTCGTAATGAATTACGTGTTCACTCTTGAGACTTGGTATTCATTTTTCGTCTTGCGACGTTAAGAATCCGTATCTTCGAGTGCCCACACAGATTGTCTGATAAATTGTTAAAGAGCAGTTGCGACGCGGCTTTCAGCTCACTGTCGCGAGGTGGCGTATATTACGCTTTCCTCTTTCAGAGTCAACCCTGAATTTCAGGATTTTTCTCTTCAACCGAACCGGCTGTTTGTGTGAAGTGATTCACATCCGCCGTGTCGATGGAGGCGCATTATAGGGAGTCGGCTCAGGAAGACAAGCGGAAAAATGCATTTTTATTTCAACCGCTCATCTTTTAATCATTGTGCCGGTTTTTGCTGCTTTTTTATCGCTTGCGGCAGGTCTGCCAGGCTATTTAACACCCAATCCGCCGCGTTTTCTGCTTCAGGCGTAATAGGTTTACCCGTACGCACCAGCACTTTTGTTCCCACGTTCGCCGCAACCGCTGCCTGCATATCTTCTAATTTATCGCCCACCATATAAGAAGCGGCCATATCAATATGCAAATAATCGCGTGCTGACAAAAGCATCCCCGGATGTGGTTTGCGGCAATCGCAGACCTGGCGAAACTCTTCAACACTACCCTGCGGATGATGCGGGCAATAATAGATACCATCCAGATCGACATCTCGGTCCGCCAGCGACCAGTCCATCCACTCGGTCAGCGTTTCAAACTGTGCTTCGGTAAATTTACCGCGAGCAATGCCAGACTGGTTGGTTACTACCACCAGCGCAAAGCCCATTTTTTTTAGCTCGCGCATGGCGTCAATAACACCGTCGATAAATTCAAAGTTGTCGATCTCATGGACATAGCCGTGATCGACATTAATGGTGCCATCACGGTCAAGAAAAATTGCGGGTACGCTCTTCGCCACCTTTTATAGCTCCTTAATAAGGCATGTGACGCTAGTATCGCATGTTTCGACCTGCAAGAAAGTGCTCTTCGCATAAACCTGATTGATTTAGACGTCTGGATGCCTTAACATCCATTTCATTGACGGCGTTGCCCGTTTCAGGCATTCGAGATGCCACGACTAACTTAATGACGATAATAAATAATCAATGATAAAACTTTCGAATATCACCAAAGTGTTCCACCAGGGCACCCGCACCATCCAGGCGTTGAACAACGTCAGCCTGCATGTGCCAGCTGGACAAATTTATGGCGTTATCGGTGCCTCAGGCGCGGGTAAGAGTACGCTTATACGTTGTGTAAACCTGCTGGAGCGCCCAACCGAGGGTAGCGTGCTGGTCGATGGCCAGGAACTGACCACGCTGTCAGAATCCGAGTTGACCAAAGCTCGCCGCCAGATTGGTATGATTTTCCAGCATTTTAACCTGCTCTCTTCGCGTACTGTTTTTGGCAACGTGGCTCTGCCGCTGGAGCTGGACAACACACCGAAAGACGAGGTCAAACGTCGCGTGACGGAATTGCTGTCATTGGTTGGTCTTGGCGATAAGCATGATAGCTACCCGTCGAATCTTTCCGGTGGGCAGAAACAACGTGTGGCAATTGCCCGTGCGTTAGCCAGCAATCCCAAAGTATTGCTGTGTGATGAAGCCACCAGCGCGCTGGACCCGGCAACGACACGTTCTATTCTCGAACTGCTGAAAGACATCAACCGCCGTCTGGGGTTGACGATTCTGTTGATCACCCACGAAATGGACGTTGTGAAGCGCATTTGTGATTGCGTGGCGGTCATCAGCAATGGAGAACTGATCGAGCAGGACACGGTAAGTGAAGTGTTCTCGCATCCGAAAACGCCGCTGGCGCAGAAGTTTATTCAGTCGACCCTGCATCTGGATATCCCGGAAGATTACCAGGAACGTCTGCAAGCGGAGCCATTTACTGACTGCGTGCCGATGCTGCGTCTGGAGTTTACCGGTCAATCGGTCGATGCCCCACTGCTTTCTGAAACCGCGCGTCGTTTCAACGTCAACAACAACATTATTAGCGCGCAGATGGATTACGCCGGTGGCGTTAAGTTCGGCATCATGCTGACTGAAATGCACGGCACACAACAAGATACGCAAGCCGCCATTGCCTGGCTGCAGGAACACCATGTAAAAGTAGAGGTACTGGGTTATGTCTGAGCCGATGATGTGGCTGCTGGTTCGTGGCGTATGGGAAACGCTGGCAATGACCTTCGTATCCGGTTTTTTTGGCTTTGTGATTGGTCTGCCGATTGGCGTTCTGCTTTATGTCACGCGTCCGGGGCAAATTATTGCTAACGCGAAGCTGTATCGTACCGTTTCTGCGATTGTGAACATTTTCCGTTCCATCCCGTTCATTATCTTGCTTGTATGGATGATTCCGTTTACCCGCGTTATTGTCGGTACATCGATTGGTTTGCAGGCAGCGATTGTTCCGTTAACCGTTGGTGCAGCACCGTTTATTGCCCGTATGGTCGAGAACGCTCTGCTGGAGATCCCAACCGGGTTAATTGAAGCTTCCCGCGCAATGGGTGCCACGCCAATGCAGATCGTCCGTAAAGTGCTGTTACCGGAAGCGTTGCCGGGTCTGGTGAATGCGGCAACTATCACCCTGATTACCCTAGTCGGTTATTCCGCGATGGGTGGTGCAGTCGGTGCCGGTGGTTTAGGTCAGATTGGCTATCAGTATGGCTACATCGGCTACAACGCGACGGTGATGAATACGGTACTGGTATTGCTGGTCATTCTGGTTTATTTAATTCAGTTCGCAGGCGACCGCATCGTCCGGGCTGTCACTCGCAAGTAACGTTCAACACAACATAAATAATTGAAGAAGGAATAAGGTATGGCGTTCAAATTCAAAACCTTTGCGGCAGTGGGAGCCCTGATTGGATCACTGGCACTGGTAGGCTGCGGTCAGGATGAAAAAGATCCAAACCACATTAAAGTCGGCGTGATTGTTGGTGCCGAACAGCAGGTTGCAGAAGTCGCGCAGAAAGTTGCGAAAGACAAATATGGCCTGGACGTTGAGCTGGTAACCTTCAACGACTATGTTCTGCCAAACGAAGCATTGAGCAAAGGCGATATCGACGCCAACGCCTTCCAGCATAAACCGTACCTTGATCAGCAACTGAAAGATCGTGGCTACAAACTGGTCGCAGTAGGCAACACTTTTGTTTATCCGATTGCTGGTTACTCCAAGAAAATCAAATCACTGGATGAACTGCAGGATGGTTCGCAGGTTGCCGTGCCAAACGACCCAACTAACCTTGGTCGTTCACTGCTGCTGCTGCAAAAAGTGGGCTTGATCAAACTGAAAGATGGCGTTGGCCTGCTGCCGACCGTTCTTGATGTTGTTGAGAACCCCAAAAATCTGAAAATTGTTGAACTGGAAGCACCGCAACTGCCGCGTTCTCTGGACGACGCGCAAATAGCTCTGGCAGTTATCAATACCACCTATGCCAGCCAGATTGGCCTGACTCCGGCGAAAGACGGTATCTTTGTTGAAGATAAAGAGTCCCCGTACGTAAACCTGATCGTGACGCGTGAAGATAACAAAGACGCCGAGAACGTGAAGAAATTCGTCCAGGCTTATCAGTCTGACGAAGTTTACGAAGCAGCAAACAAAGTGTTTAACGGCGGAGCTGTTAAAGGCTGGTAATTTTTAGGCTGTTTCCACAATTTGTAATATCATTCAGGACGGGCGCTTGCCCGTCTTGTCATTTTTACAAGCTCCTGATTCAATATTGACGTTTTGATCATACATTGAGGAAATACTATGCGTGCTTTACCGATCTGTTTAGTAGCACTCATGCTAAGCGGCTGTTCCATGTTAAGCAGATCCCCTGTCGAACCCGTTCAAAGCACTGCACCCCAGCCGAAAGCGGAGCCTGCAAAACCGAAAGCGCCGCGCGCCACGCCGGTCCGAATTTATACCAATGCAGAAGAATTAGTCGGCAAACCGTTCCGCGATCTCGGTGAAGTCAGTGGCGACTCTTGCCAGGCCTCTAATCAGGACTCTCCGCCGAGCATTCCAACCGCACGTAAGCGGATGCAAATCAACGCCTCTAAAATGAAAGCCAATGCTGTATTACTGCATAGCTGCGAAGTCACCAGCGGTACGCCAGGCTGCTATCGTCAGGCTGTATGTATCGGTTCTGCGCTTAACATTACGGCGAAATGAGCAGTTTCCAGTTCGAGCAAATAGGCGTTATTCGCTCGCCCTATAAAGAAAAGTTCGCCGTTCCGCGCCAGCCAGGTCTGGTAAAAAGCGCCAACGGCGAACTGCATCTCATTGCTCCCTACAACCAGGCCGACGCCGTTCGCGGCCTGGAAGCGTTCAGCCATTTATGGATCCTTTTCGTCTTTCATCAAACGATGGAAGGCGGCTGGCGTCCGACTGTGCGTCCACCGCGCCTCGGCGGTAACGCCAGAATGGGGGTTTTCGCAACACGCTCTACTTTCCGCCCTAACCCAATTGGCATGTCGCTGGTAGAGCTGAAAGAGGTTGTTTGCCATAAAGACAGCGTGATTCTGAAGCTCGGCAGTCTGGATCTGGTCGATGGTACGCCGGTAGTGGATATCAAACCGTATCTCCCCTTTGCCGAATCGCTTCCCGATGCCAGTGCCAGCTATGCGCAAAGTGCGCCAGCTGCAGAGATGGCGGTGAGTTTTACCGCAGAGGTCGAAAAGCAGCTTTTGACGCTGGAGAAGCGTTATCCGCAGTTAACGCTGTTTATCCGCGAAGTACTGGCGCAGGACCCGCGCCCGGCCTATCGTAAAGGTGAGGAAACGGGCAAAACCTATGCCGTCTGGCTACATGATTTTAACGTTCGCTGGCGCGTCACCGACGCAGGTTTTGAAGTCTTTGCGCTGGAACCGCGTTAAATTCACGCCCTTCTCTTTTGACATTTCTTTTGCACTGGTAAACTAAATCACTTTTTTTTGTCCCAGGCTCGCCTTGAGCCTGTTCTACCTTCCAACTGGAACCGTAACAACATGCGTACTAGCCAATACCTGCTCTCCACTCTCAAGGAGACACCTGCCGACGCCGAGGTGATCAGCCATCAGCTGATGCTGCGCGCCGGGATGATCCGCAAGCTGGCCTCCGGGTTATATACCTGGCTGCCGACCGGCGTGCGCGTTCTGAAAAAAGTCGAAAACATCGTGCGTGAAGAGATGAACAACGCCGGTGCGATCGAGGTGTCGATGCCGGTGGTTCAGCCAGCCGATTTGTGGCAAGAGAGTGGTCGTTGGGAACAGTACGGTCCGGAACTGCTGCGTTTTGTTGACCGTGGCGAGCGTCCGTTCGTACTCGGCCCAACTCATGAAGAAGTTATCACTGACCTGATTCGTAACGAGCTTAGCTCTTACAAACAGCTGCCGCTGAACTTCTATCAGATCCAGACCAAGTTCCGCGACGAAGTGCGTCCGCGTTTCGGCGTCATGCGTTCCCGCGAATTCCTGATGAAAGATGCTTACTCTTTCCATACTTCTCAGGAATCCCTGCAGGAAACCTACGATGCAATGTATGCGGCCTACAGCAAAATCTTCAGCCGCATGGGGCTGGATTTCCGCGCCGTACAAGCCGACACCGGTTCTATCGGCGGCAGCGCCTCTCACGAATTCCAGGTGCTGGCGCAGAGCGGTGAAGACGATGTGGTCTTCTCCGACACCTCTGACTATGCAGCGAACATTGAACTGGCAGAAGCTATCGCGCCGAAAGAACCGCGCGCTGCTGCTACCCAGGAAATGACGCTGGTTGATACGCCGAACGCGAAAACCATCGCGGAACTGGTTGAACAGTTCAATCTGCCGATTGAGAAAACGGTTAAGACTCTGCTGGTTAAAGCGGTTGAAGGCAGCAGCTTCCCGCTGGTTGCGCTGCTGGTGCGCGGTGATCACGAGCTGAACGAAGTTAAAGCAGAAAAACTGCCGCAGGTTGCAAGCCCGCTGACTTTCGCGACCGAAGAAGAAATTCGTGCCGTGGTTAAAGCCGGTCCGGGTTCACTGGGTCCGGTAAACATGCCGATTCCGGTGGTGATTGACCGTACCGTTGCGGCGATGAGTGATTTCGCTGCTGGTGCTAACATCGATGGTAAACACTACTTCGGCATCAACTGGGATCGCGATGTCGCTACCCCGGAAGTTGCAGATATCCGTAACGTGGTGGCTGGCGATCCAAGCCCGGATGGCCAGGGTACGCTGCTGATCAAACGTGGTATCGAAGTTGGTCACATCTTCCAGCTGGGTACCAAGTACTCCGAAGCACTGAAAGCCTCCGTACAGGGTGAAGATGGCCGTAACCAAATCCTGACGATGGGTTGCTACGGTATCGGGGTAACGCGTGTGGTAGCTGCGGCGATTGAGCAGAACTACGACGAACGAGGCATCGTATGGCCTGACGCTATCGCGCCGTTCCAGGTGGCGATTCTGCCGATGAACATGCACAAATCCTTCCGCGTACAAGAGCTTGCTGAGAAACTGTACAGCGAACTGCGTGCACAAGGTATCGAAGTGCTGCTGGATGACCGCAAAGAGCGTCCGGGCGTGATGTTTGCTGATATGGAACTGATCGGTATTCCGCACACTATTGTGCTGGGCGACCGTAACCTCGACAACGACGATATCGAATATAAATATCGTCGCAACGGCGAGAAACAGTTAATTAAGACTGGTGACATCGTCGAATATCTGGTGAAACAGATTAAAGGCTGATGCCAGAAAGGGTCCTGAATTTCAGGGCCCTTTTTTTACATGGATTGTATAAAATGGATAAACCAAAGGCGTACTGCCGCCTGTTTCTCCCCAGCTTTCTTTTACTTTCGGCTTGTACCGTTGATATCAGCCAGCCAGACCCATCAGCCACAGCAGTAGATGCCGAGGCAAAAACATGGGCTGTCAAATTCCAGCATCAAAGCTCTTTCACCGAACAATCAATAAAAGAAATAACGGCACCTGATCTCAAACCCGGCGATTTGCTGTTCTCCTCAAGCCTTGGGGTAACCTCATTTGGAATCCGCGTCTTCAGCACTTCCTCTGTGAGTCACGTTGCAATCTTTCTGGGTGATAATAACGTTGCAGAAGCGACAGGCGCTGGCGTCCAGATCGTTTCCCTTAAAAAAGCGATGAAGCATAGTGATAAGCTTTTCGTCTTACGAGTCCCGGATCTTACCCCGCAACAAGCCACAGATATCACCGCGTTTGCCAATAAAATCAAAGATAGCGGTTATAACTATCGCGGCATTGTCGAATTTATTCCCTTTATGGTGACTCGCCAGATGTGCTCACTGAATCCGTTCTCCGAGGATTTTCGCCAACAGTGCGTCAGCGGCCTGGCGAAAGCGCAGTTAAGCAGTGTGGGCGAAGGAGACAAAAAGTCGTGGTTTTGTTCGGAATTTGTCACGGATGCCTTTGCCAAAGCCGGGCATCCACTTACACTGGCGCAATCGGGCTGGATTAGCCCTGCCGATCTGATGCATATGCGTATTGGTGATGTCTCTGCGTTTAAGCCAGAAACGCAGTTACAGTATGTTGGGCACCTGAAGCCTGGGATTTATATCAAGGCGGGTCGCTTTGTTGGTTTGACCCGGTGATAAAGTAAATGCCTTATCCGCCTTAAGGTATGAGGGGGGTTGTAGGCATGATAAGACTCGCCAGCGTCGCATCAGGCGTTGAGCACCATTGCCGGATGCGGCGTAAACGCCTTATCCGGCCTACAAAAAACGTGCAAATTCAAAATGTTGAAATATATCCTTCTGGCCTGTTTTGCGTTTGTTTCTGTCTCAAGACGGGTTACTGCCCCAAACTACTGCAATCCTGGTTGGGGTAAAATTTCCCTGCCGTATCGGGTGCCAATACTTTAGTCGGCGCACCGGTATCCGGATAACCCTCAAGCGTAAAGTGACCTTCTACTGACAGTAACACCGGTTTTTCACTGTGACCGCGCGCAGCCAGGTAGCTACGCTCCAGCTCTGCGTTATTCGCTACCATGAAACGTTTTCCGGTCGCGCAATCAGTGAAGGTCGCCGCATCAGCCATATAAAAATACATGCCCCGCAGGGTCATCGGCGTCATAGGTAAACTGGATTGTGCCGCTTCCAGCGTATAGTTGAACTGCGATTCAATCGGATTGCCTTCACGATCGAGCATCTCCAGCGCATCGCCTTTCGCCCGATAATATGACTTTTCACCTTTGCTGTCGGTTAATACCAGCTTGTCAGCGGTTCGCGCCCATGTACCGTAGGAAGCGAAGGAGGAAGGTTCTTCACGAGCACCGAGATAACGCTCATTCATCACCCATGTTCCGTCTTTTTCGAGGAACAGAGAGGTTTCGATTCCTTCGCAATCGGCACACGGCAGCACGCCGCGCCAACTTTGCGGCATCGGTTTCAGTTCGGCAGCCTGCGCCGGAGAAAGCGTATCGACTTCGGCCCGATTATTACATCCCATCAGAGTAAAGAGGCTGATTACAGCCATCGCTGTCACTATCGCTTTTTTCACCATCCATTCCTTCTTTTTATTCCCGACCGCTGCGCACTTTGCCGCGCATCGCCTTCACGCTTGATTTTTGTGCTTTCGATGCCAGCCTGCGCTCTTTCGATGCACGGGTGGGCCGCGTGGGTCGTCGGGCTTTTTTTTCTGTTGTTAATTCTTTAATCATAGCCACCAGCCGGGCCAGAGCTGCTTCGCGGTTCAGTTCCTGACTGCGGTATTCCTGTGCCTTAATGACAATCACGCCATCACTGCTGATCAAATGATGGCTGGCGGCGAGCAGACGCTCTTTGTAATACTCTGGCAGGCTGGACGCCCGAATGTCAAAACGCAGATGAATAGCCGTTGAGGTCTTATTAACATGCTGCCCGCCCGCGCCCTGCGCACGAATGGCGGTGATCTCAAGCTCACCATCGGGAATAGCAACATGTCGGGAAATCACAATCATGAAGGTTGTTGCCAGGCGGTTAAGTTCACTTCCAGATTATTCTTATCATCCGATAACCAGATCACGCCATCCTGAATCGTTGCCTGCAGCGTCATGGTACGATCGGCAAAGGCGCTTACTTTCGCCAGTTGTTCATCGTCCAGATACCAGACGGAAAGATTGGCAAACTGCACACATTTGCTCTGATTTTGCTGCCACCAGATTTGCGCCGCCCGACTATTATAGGTAAACAGCGCCACTTCTGCGGCCTGGGTGCAGGCTTTCTTAATCCGCCGCTCATCCGGCAGCCCCAGCTCAATCCACAAATCAATGCCCAGGTGATCGTTACGCAGCCACGCTTCCGGCTCATCATCGGCACACAAACCACGGGTAAATTGCAGACGTTCATCAGCATATTTCAGCCACGCCAGCAAGCGCAGCATCATACGCTCCTGGGTTTCTGAAGGATGGCGCGCCAGCGTCAGAGAGGCATCGAGAAACTGGTTGCGGTCGAGATCGGCCACATTAACCGTCGCTTTATAAATTGTCGCTTTAAGCGCCATAAGAAAACTCCTTTCGAATCAGGAGGCCATTGTAACGGAATACGTGCAGTTGCGGCGCTGATATTGCAGAAATGAGTGTGGTATAGTCACCTTGCGAAACAGAGTTTATCTTCGTAGGCTTAGACTTGCATCCACGGTTAAGTCAGAGTGCTGACAGGAGGGCATGTGGAAAAATATTGTGAGTTAATACGCAAGCGGTACGCGGAAATCGCCAGCGGAGACTTAGGATACGTTCCGGACGCGCTGGGCTGCGTTTTGAAAGTGCTGAATGAAATGGCTGCCGACGACGCCCTTTCTGAGGCTGTCAGGGAAAAAGCAGCATACGCTGCGGCAAACTTACTGGTGAGCGATTATGTCAATGAATGATACGTATCAACCAATCAATTGTGATGATTACGATAATCTTGAGCTCGCCTGCCAGCATCATTTAATGCTGACACTTGAGCTGAAAGATGGCGAAAAATTGCAGGCAAAAGCCAGTGATTTAGTCTCCCGCAAAAATGTGGAGTACCTGGTCGTCGAGGCCGCTGGCGAAACCCGCGAGCTGCGTCTGGATAAAATTACCAGCTTTAGCCACCCGGAAATCGGTACGGTGGTGGTAAGCGAATCCTGATTGACTTTCGCCGGATGCGACGTTTGATGCGTCTTATCCGGCTTTCACTTAACTAAGCGTTTTCTGCCAGACAAAACTTACGCCATTCTCACCTTCAGCCACACCTTCTTGCGTCACAAATACCCCTGCCGCCGCAATCAGCGTTTCGCCATAAAACAGCAGTGGCGTGGTGTCACGTAGCCACGGCGGCACGCCCAGCTCTTGCCAGATTTTCTTTAGCTTACGTCCGCCGTTACGCCCGACAATATGCAGCAATCCTGGCGCTTTGAAACGCACGCTGACCGCTTCGTCTGCACGCGGAGGGCGAATATCGCCTCCCGCATTAAGCTGTACACTTCCCAGCCCCGCCGGTAATTCCAGCGGTTGAAGCCACGTCTGCCACGGCACAATGTTTTCGCTTTGCCCGGTGACGGATTTAATCCACCACAGTTGCGACTGATAGCGTCGGATTTCAAACGCGCCCAAACGTAAACAGGGTGAGGCATCTTCCCGCGCCAGCGCCACTTCCTGCCAGATCCTCACCAACGCGTCGCGGGAAGGCATCGGTGCATTCTGCCCTGCCAGCCAGCGGCGGATAATCGCCGCGCGGCGGGCATCACTCATCGCCAGCATTGGCACAATCTGCAGCGTCCCCTGCGGCGATTGACAGTGTGCTAAATCATCTGCCAGCAGTTCATCCAGCAGGCTCTCTTGTTCAGCACAAAGTGCGGCGCTGCGGGCCGTTGCTTCGGCAAAATGCGGCCAACGCTGCTGCAATAACGGCACTACGCGCAGGCGCAGAAAGTTACGATCGTATGAGTCGTCCTGATTACTTTCGTCTTCAATCCAGCGTAAATCATACTGACGCGCCCACTGCACCAGTTCCCCCCGCGTGCGGGCGAGCAACGGGCGAATAAGCCGCGTTCCGGCAAACTCCGAGACTTCCGCCATAGCCGAAAGCCCGGCAGGGCCACTGCCGCGTTTTAGCGCCAGCAGAAAGGTTTCACATTGATCGTCGAGATGTTGCGCGGTGACCAGCACTTCACCGGGCAACAAGGTGCGGGCAAATGCCTGATAACGTGCCTGCCGCGCCTGGGCCTCAATGCCCAGTCCTTCTTGCGCAAGTTGTACGCGTTCGACCACCAACGGCACCTGCCACTGTTGGCAGACGTTTTCGCAATGCGTAACCCAGGCATCGGCATTGGCACTTAAACCGTGATGCACATGAATAGCGCGCAGAGCGACACCCGGATTTTCCGTCCGCCACTGCACCAACTGATGCAGCAGAACGGTGGAGTCAAGCCCGCCGCTAAAGGCCACCAGAATCTGGCGTGAGGTGAGAAGTTGTCTATTGAGCGTGAGTGTCATGATGGTGCGATTTTACAGTAGCAATGCCCGGCACGTTACCGGGCAAATGCGGCGATGACAAGCCTTACTGCTCATACAGTTCCAACGGCAGCCCGTCCGGATCGTTAAAGAAGGTGAAGCGTTTTTGCGTGTATGGATCGACACGGATGGTTTCACACTTCACGTTATGGCTTTCAAGGTGCGCCACTGCCGCATCGATGTCATCAACGCTAAAAGCCAGATGACGCAGACCGCAAGCTTCCGGTCGGCTGGGTCGTTCCGGCGGGAACGGAAATGAGAAAAGCTCAATCACATATTGCCCATTAAGCGCCAAATCCCCTTTCCATGAGTCGCGCGCTTCGCGATAGACTTCGCTTTGCAGCGTGAAACCAAGAATATCGCAGTAGAAAGCTTTGCTCACCGCATAATCCGTCGCAATAATCGCAATATGGTGAACCTGTTTTAAACCCAGCATAACGTCTCCTTTATTTGTTAACAGCACGTTACTCGCCCGGAAGCCGCTCTGGCAAGTTATCCCGCCATTTTTAGGACTCGTACGCGGTAAACGCCGTCTTCGTCCTGTTTCGCGCCGTGAATATCCGTTTCAAAACCGGGGTAATGTTGCCCGACGGAACAAAGCATCAGTAGAAAATCGAGTACTGTGCGGCTCTCTTTGGTCAGCATTTCTCCAGGCATCAACAGCGGTACGCCCGGTGGATAAGGCAGGATCATATTTGCCGATACTCTACCGACCAGTTGTTCCAGCGCAATGGTTTCTACTTCGCCTTTAATTTGTCGTTGCCATGCCTGATGTGGCGTCATGATCATCTCCGGCAAAGTATCGAATGCCCGCAACATCAAACCGGGAAGATCGTGTTTACGAATCAGCTTATGGATCCCTTGTGCCAGATCCTGAATACGCATATTGCGGTAGAAATCGGGATCTTCTGCATAGAGATCGGGTAGCATATTTTTGATCCGCAGGTTGAGATCGTAAGAGCGTTTGAATTCCGTCAACCCACGCAATAATCCCATTGCTTTGGTTTTATCGATGCCAATACTAAAGAGAAACAGCAGGTTATAAGGGCCGGTTTTCTCTACTACGATCCCACGTTCGTCGAGGAATTTTGCTACCAGCGCCGCCGGGATCCCCTCCTCGCTCATATTGCCCTGCTCGTCCATCCCCGGTGTCAAAATAGTGACTTTAACCGGATCGAGAAACATATGATCGGCATCCGCATCGTTAAAGCCGTGCCACTGTTCGCCAGGCGCAACGGGCCAGCATTCGGCTTCATCCACCTGCGGCGGTTGCCAGATATCGAAAAACCAACCGTCAGACTCTTCCCGCAGCCGCTGGACCTCTTTGCGAAAATGCAGAGCTCGTTCTACTGAACGGTTAATCAGCCGTTTGCCCGGATTACCACGCAGCATCGCCGCCGCCGTCTCAACCGAAGCAACAATGGGATAACTGGGCGAGGTGGTGGTATGCATCATAAAGGCTTCGTTAAAGGCCTCTTCGTCATACTCGCCTTTAATGTGGATCAGCGAAGCCTGCGATAACGCCGCCAGCATTTTGTGGGTCGATTGCGTTTCGAAGATCACTTTTCCCGCAACACGCTCGCCGCTCATACCACTTTTACCCTGGTAGATCGGATGAAAATGGGTGTACGGCACCCAGGCAGAATCGAAGTGAATCGACGGGACATCCAGCGTCTGTTTGATCCAGTCGGTGTTGTAGAGCAAGCCATCATAGGTGGAGTTGGTGATCACCGCATGAACCGGCCATTGTGCTTGCGTGGTAGCAGCGACTTTCTCTTCGATGCTGTCGCGAGTAAATTCACGGCGCGGGATCCCACCAAGAATCCCCAACGCATTACGCGTCGGTTTCAGCCAGACTGGCACTACATCGTTCATCATCAACAGATGCGCCAGCGATTTATGACAATTGCGGTCGATCAACAGCGTACTGCCGGATGGCGCGGCGTACATACCCACAATTTTGTTCGACGTCGATGTTCCGTTGGTAACGATATAACTCTGTTCCGCGCCAAAAGTCCGCGCGATGTACTCTTCCGCTTCCAGGTGTGGCCCGGTGTGGTCGAGCAACGAACCAAGCTCGGTGACCGAAATAGAGACATCAGCCTTAAGAGTATTCCCGCCGAAAAAATCATAAAACAGACAGCCAACCGGGCTTTTTTGATATGCGGTGCCGCCCATATGCCCCGGCGTACAAAAGGTGTACTTCCGCTCTTTGACGTAGGTAAACAAGGCTTTCGTGAACGGCGGTGTAATGTTATCAAGATATTCGTCGGTGTACTGACGCATACGAATGGCGATATCTTCCGCCTGCCCCAGCGCATATTCAAAAAACCAGAGCGCCATCCGCATATCCTGCACGCTGACATCCATCGTCGAGTGGGTGTTGATGAAGGCATAAAGCGGGAGATATTCATTAAGCTGATTGATATCGCTACATAAATCGAGACTGTACTCATCCCAGTCAAAAATCACGCCGCAAATTCGAGGGTTATGTTCGATAAATTTCAGCAAATCAACGCTGTTTTGTGGCCAGATAATCTGAAAGCCTTGCGCCACCAGCGCCGACTCCAGTTCTTTGATGGGCTCATCTTTATAAAAGACGCCATGCGGTCCCATAATGGCAATGATGTTCATGTGTTCCTCCTGGAAAATCCTTCCTTAATCATAGCCTGCTCAAACCGTGGCGATAAAAAAGGGCCACCGAAGTGACCCTTTTTCAGAACTTTTGCGAATTACGCGTAACCGTAGCTCATCAGGCGCTGATAACGACGATTTTTTAAATCTTCAGTGCTTAACACGTCGAGATCGGCCAGATCCGCCAGCAGTTGCGCTTTCAACGATGCCGCCATCGCTTCCGGGTTACGGTGAGCACCACCCAGTGGTTCCGGGATGATGGAGTCGATCAGTTTCAGTTCTTTCAGACGCGGAGCAATGATACCCATCGCTTCAGCCGCCAGCGGCGCTTTGTCGGCGCTCTTCCACAGAATGGACGCACAACCTTCCGGCGAGATAACGGAATAGGTGCTGTATTGCAGCATATTCACTTTATCGCCCACGCCAATCGCCAGCGCACCGCCAGAACCACCTTCACCGATAACCGTACAAACTACCGGTACGCCGAGGCGAGACATTTCACGCAGGTTGCGTGCAATGGCTTCAGACTGACCACGCTCTTCTGCGCCCACGCCAGGATAAGCCCCCGGGGTGTCGATAAAGGTGATGATAGGCATCTTAAAGCGTTCAGCCATTTGCATCAGACGCAGTGCTTTGCGGTAACCTTCTGGCGCTGGCATACCAAAGTTACGGCGAATTTTTTCTTTGGTTTCACGACCTTTTTGATGACCAATGATCATCACCGGACGACCATCGAGACGGGCGATACCACCGACGATAGCTTTATCGTCTGCATACGCGCGGTCGCCAGCCAGTTCGTCAAATTCATCAAATGCCAGGCGAACGTAATCCAGGGTATAAGGACGCTGTGGATGGCGTGCCAGTTGCGCAATCTGCCATGCACCGAGATCGGCGAAGATTTTACGTGTCAGTTCTACGCTTTTTTCACGCAGACGATGCACTTCTTCATCGATGTTAATATCCAGTTTCTCATCCTGACGGCTAACCGCAGTCAGAGAATCGATTTTCGCTTCCAGCTCTGCAATCGGCTGTTCAAAATCAAGGAAATTCAGACTCATAGTATTCCTGTATTAGTCAAACTCCAGTTCCACCTGCTCCGAACCAATGAGGCCACGGAGATCGTTTAATAAACGATCGCTCGGAGAGACACGCCACGTCGCGCCAAAACGCAACCGCGCGCGTGCATCCGCCCTCTGATAGTAGAGATGTACTGGAATTGTCCCAGAGCGGTGGGGTTCCAGAGACTGACGGAGTCGGTTTAAAAGCTGGTCATCAATTTGCCTGTCCGTCAGCGAGATAGCAAGCCCGCGAGCATATTTTTCCCGGGCTTCGTCAATATCCATCACTTCGCGAGCGGTCATTTTAAGCCCACCGCTGAAGTCATCAAAGCTGACCTGTCCGCTGACGATAAGTATGCGGTCTTTTTCCAGCAATTGCTGGTATTTATCCAGGGCGTCAGTAAACAACATCACTTCCAGCCGCCCGGAACGGTCATCCAGCGTGCAGATACCGATACGATTGCCGCGCTTGGTGACCATAACCCGCGCGGCAACAACGAGCCCCGCAGCCGTGATGACTTTACCACGTTCTGTCGGGTGCATGTCTTTCAGCCTTACGCCTCCGACATAACGCTCAATCTCTTTTAAATACTGGTTGATAGGGTGTCCGGTCAGGTACAGGCCTAACGTTTCACGTTCCCCATCTAATACCACCTGCTCCGGCCACGGTTGGCAGCTGGCGTAGGATTGTTCAATTTGTTCCGGCTCTTCGGCCAGCACGCCGAACATATCGGCCTGACCGATAGCTTCCGCTTTCGCGTGTTGATCTGCCGCTTTTAACGCATCGCCCAGCGAGTTCATCAGCGCTGCGCGATGTGGCCCAAGACGGTCAAACGCCCCGGACATGATCAGTTTTTCCAGCACGCGACGGTTCAACTTTTTGGTGTCGGTACGGGCGCAGAGATCAAACAGTTCGCGGAAGTAGCCGCCTTTATTACGGGCTTCGATGATGGCCTCAATCGGACCTTCACCGACCCCTTTGATCGCGCCAATACCATACACGATTTCGCCGTCGTCGTTGACGTGGAAATGGTAAAGACCGGAGTTTATATCTGGTGGCAGGATTTTCAGCCCCATCCGCCAGCACTCATCCACCAGACCCACCACCTTCTCGGTGTTGTCCATATCGGCGGTCATTACCGCCGCCATAAACTCCGCAGGATAGTGCGCTTTCAGCCATAACGTTTGATATGACACCAAAGCATAGGCCGCAGAGTGCGATTTGTTAAATCCGTAACCAGCGAATTTCTCCACCAGGTCGAAGATTTTCATCGCCAGTTCAGCGTTGATTCCGTTCTTTTCTGCACCTTCAGCAAATACAGAACGTTGCTTAGCCATCTCTTCCGGCTTTTTCTTACCCATCGCACGACGCAGCATATCCGCGCCACCGAGGGTATAACCAGAAAGCACCTGCGCAATCTGCATGACCTGTTCCTGATACAGGATAATGCCGTAGGTTGGCTCCAGTACCGGTTTCAGGCTTTCATGCTGCCACTGTACGTCCGGATAGGAGATCTCTTCACGACCATGTTTACGGTCGATAAAGTTATCCACCATCCCTGATTGCAACGGACCGGGGCGGAACAGTGCCACTAGGGCGATCATATCTTCGAAGCAGTCAGGTTGTAGACGCTTGATCAGGTCCTTCATGCCGCGCGATTCAAGCTGGAATACCGCCGTGGTTTCCGAGCGTTGCAGCATGTCGAAGCTTTTCTTATCATCCAGCGGGATCGCAGCGATATCCAGCGGCGGCTCGCCATTCTTCGCCCGCCGCTTGTTGATCATCTCCAGCGCCCAGTTGATGATGGTGAGCGTACGCAAACCAAGGAAGTCGAACTTCACCAGTCCGGCGTATTCAACGTCGCTTTTATCAAACTGGGTGACCGGATGTTTGCCCTCTTCATCGCAGTAAAGCGGCGCAAAATCGGTAATTTTGGTCGGCGCGATAACCACCCCACCGGCGTGCTTACCGGCGTTACGGGTGACCCCTTCCAGTTTGCGCGCCATGTCGATCAGCGCCTTAACTTCTTCATCCGCTTCGTAGATTTCCGGCAGCTGCGGCTCGGCTTCAAACGCTTTCGCCAGCGTCATCCCCGGATCGGGCGGGATCAGTTTCGAGATACGATCGACAAAGCCGTACGGATGCCCCAGCACGCGGCCTACGTCGCGGATCACCGCTTTCGCCGCCATTGTACCGAAGGTGATGATCTGCGATACCGCATCACGACCGTACATGTCCGCTACGTGCTCGATAACCTGATCGCGTTTCTCCATACAGAAGTCAACGTCGAAGTCAGGCATGGAGACACGTTCCGGGTTAAGGAAACGTTCGAACAGCAGGTCAAATTCCAGCGGATCGAGGTCGGTGATTTTCAGCGCGTAGGCCACCAGTGAACCCGCACCGGAGCCACGGCCTGGCCCTACCGGTACGCCGTTATCTTTCGACCACTGGATAAATTCCATAACGATGAGGAAGTAGCCCGGGAAGCCCATCTGGTTGATAACCTGAAGTTCAGTCTCCAGACGTTCGTCATATTCCGGGCGGCGCTTAAGACGTTCTTCCTCATCAGGGAATAAAAAGGCCAGACGCTCTTCCAGGCCCTCTTTTGCACGCTTGACCAGATAATCTTCGGTGCTCATGTCCCCGGTCGGGAACTGCGGCAGGAAGTATTCACCAAGACGCACGGTTACGTTACAGCGTTTGGCGATCTCAACGGTGTTGGCAAGGGCTTCGGGGATGTCGGCAAACAGCTCACACATCTCCTCTTCGCTACGCATATATTGCTGCGGCGAATAGTTACGCGGGCGTTTAGGATCGTCGAGGGTAAAGCCGTCGTGGATCGCGACGCGGATTTCGTGTGCGTCAAAGTCGCTGCTGTCGATAAAGCGCACGTCGTTGGTCGCCACGACGGGCAAACCGCGCGCTTCCGCCAGTTCCACCGCCGCGTGCAGATAGCTTTCTTCATCCGGCCTGCCGGTGCGGATCAGCTCGAGAAAATAGCGATCCGGGAAGTGTTCTTCATAAAACGCGACACACTCATCTACCAGCGCGCTGTTACCACGCAAAAGACTGCGTCCGACGTCGCCCATGCGTCCGCCGGAAAGAAGGATCAACCCTTCGTTTAATTCGATAAGCCAGTCGCGATCGATGATCGGCCCGGCGGCACCGTACCCGCGCTGATACGCTTTTGAGATCAGCAACGTCAGATTCTGATAGCCGGTATTGTTCGCCGCCAGTACCGTCAGGTGGGTTAACTCATCACCCAGCAGGTCGCACTGGACGTTAAAATCTGCCCCGACGATAGGCTTAATCCCTGCGCCATGTCCCGCTCCGTAGAACTTCACCAGACCACAAAGGTTGGTGAAATCGGTGATCGCCAGTGCTGGCATACCCAACGCCGCCGCCTTTTTTACCAACGGTGCGGTTTTGGCCAGGCCATCGATCATCGAGTAGTCGCTGTGCACCCGCAGGTGTACGAAACGTGGTTCAGACATCTTCAGATTCCGGTTTACTTAATCTCGACACAAGAATCAGGACGCAAGTCCCAGTGCGCGTTTGACAGGCCCAAAGCTGCGCCGATGGTGTTCGGTCGCGCCGTGTTCAGCCAGTTTTTCCAGATGAAAAGCGGTTGGGTACCCTTTGTGTTGGGCAAAACCATATTGCGGGAAAACAATATCCAGCGCCGCCATTTCGGCGTCACGCGTCACTTTCGCCAGGATAGACGCGGCACTGATTTCCGGTACGCGGCTATCGCCTTTCACCACAGCCATCGCAGGCATCGGTAATTTCGGGCAGCGGTTACCATCAATCAACACATATTCCGGCGCAATATGCAGCCCAGCGACGGCACGCTGCATCGCCAGCATGGTCGCATGAAGAATGTTCAGCTCGTCGATTTCGTGGGGTTCCGCGCGGCCCAGACTCCAGCTCAACGCTTTCTCTTTGATCTCTTCATAGAGCGCCAGACGGCGTTTTTCGCTCAGCTTTTTGGAATCATTCAGCCCGGCAATCGGGCGCGCCGGGTCAAGGATCACCGCAGCGGTGACGACCGCGCCAACTAACGGCCCGCGTCCGACTTCATCCACACCCGCAACCAGCTGCGTGTGCGGATAAACAAATTCGATCATTGTGCTAACTCCAGAACGGCTTGTGCCGCCTGCTCATCGGCATTGCAGCGGATCTGCTGATGCAGTTCACGGAAGGTATCGTGCATCGCGTGGCTGGTTTTCCCGTTCGCCAACAGCGGTAACAGCGCCGCAGCCAGTTTTTGCGGCTCACACTCTTCCTGCAATAATTCTTTGACTAACTCTCTGCCCGCCAGCAGATTTGGCAGCGAGACATAATCAGTTTTCACCAGCCGCTTCGCCAACCAGAAGGTAAAAGGCTTCATGCGATATCCCACCACCATCAGGCATTTCGCCAGCATACACTCCAGGGCTGCCGTACCCGACGCCAGTAGCGCCGCATCGCTGGCGACCATCGCCTCACGGCCCATCCCATCCAGCAAATGAACTGAAAGGTCTGGCGCGACTTCAGCTTTGATGCGTTCAAACTGCTCGCGGCGTTTGGCATTCACCAGTGGCACCACGATTTCGAGATCCGGATATGTCTGGCGCAAAAGCTGGGCCGTTTTCAGGAAATCGGCACTAAGCATTTCAACTTCTGCACCACGGCTCCCCGGTAGCAACGCCAGGCAGTGGGCATCGTGAGGGATCCCCAGCACATCACGGGCGGCATTTTTATCTGGATCTAATGGCATGGCATCAGCCATGGTATGACCGATAAAGCGGCACGGTACGTTGTATTTGTCATAAAACGCTTTTTCGAAAGGCAGAAATGCGAGCACCAGATCGGTGGCTCTGCCTATTTTGAAAACACGTTTCTGTCGCCACGCCCAGACTGACGGACTGACGTAATGAATGGTTTTGATACCCTGCTTTTTGAGGTTACCTTCAAGAGTAATATTGAAGTCAGGCGCATCAATACCAACAAAAACATCTGGCTTCAGTTCGCCAAAACGCTTTGTCAGATCGGCACGAATATGCAGTAAGCGACGCAGACGACCGAGCACTTCAACAATGCCCATCACCGCCAGTTCTTCCATTTCGTACCAGGCTTCGCAGCCTTCAGCCTGCATTCGTGGCCCGGCAACACCAACAAAGCGGGCGTTGGGCACATGTTCTTTCAGAGCGCGGATTAAACCGGCCCCCAGGATATCGCCGGAGGTTTCTCCGGCGACCAGGGCAATCGTTAATGGACGCTGTTCAGTCATTAACGAATCAGACCGCGCGTTGAGCGTGCAAAGAAATCGGTAAAGGCTTTCACTTCCGGATATGTTTCCGCCAGTTCAGCAATTTCCGGTTTCACTTCATCGAGCGTTTTACCGCTACGATAAATCAGCTTATACGCATTGCGGATAGCGGTAATCGCCTCACGGCTGAATCCGCGGCGCTTCAGCCCTTCGATATTGACACCGAACGGCGTTGCGTGGTTACCCTGCGCAATGACATAAGGAGGGACGTCCTGCGCCACACCGGAGCAGCCGCCAACCATCACGTGCGCACCAATGATGCAGAACTGATGGACTGCGGTCATGCCGCCGATGATCGCGAAGTCGTCAACCGATACGTGACCCGCCAGCGTTGCGTTGTTGGCGAGAATACAGCGGTTACCTACCGTACAATCGTGCGCAATGTGCGCGTTGATCATCAGTAAGTTGTCGCTGCCCACCTTCGTCAATCCACCGCCCTGGACTGTGCCACGATGAATGGTGACGCTTTCGCGAATGCGGTTACGATCGCCGATTTCCACACGGGTCGGTTCGCCAGCATATTTCAGATCCTGGTTAACTTCGCCGATGGAGGCGAACTGATAAATCTCATTATCGCGGCCAATTTTAGTATGACCATTCACGACAACGTGAGATTTCAGTACGGTACCCTCACCAATTTCGACATGGGGTCCAACGATACAAAAAGGACCAATGTGTGCGTTCGCGCCAATTGACGCGCCCTCTTCCACAATGGCGGTTGGATGCACAAAGGCGGATTTATCAATCACGTATCAGGCCTCCCGGCTACGAGCACACATCATCGTTGCTTCGCAAACTACTTTACCATCGACCAGAGCAACCCCTTTAAAACGGGTCAGGCCGCGGCGCGTTTTTTCGAAAGTGACTTCCATGATCATTTGATCGCCAGGCACGACCGGGCGCTTGAAGCGCGCTTCGTCAATACCAGCGAAGTAGTACAGCTCACCCGGTTCCAGTTTTCCTACGCTTTTAAACGCCAGAATACCTGTTGCCTGTGCCATTGCTTCCAGAATCAGCACACCCGGGAAAATCGGTTTTCCAGGGAAATGGCCCTGGAAGAATGGCTCATTGACAGAGACATTTTTTACTGCGCGCAGAAAACGACCTTCTTCAAAATCCAGCACGCGATCCACCAGTAAGAACGGGAAACGGTGCGGCAGAAGTTCTAAAATCTCTTCAATCTGCAGAGTATGAGTGTTAGTAGTCAAGATACTCTTCCTGTCAAAATATAAGAAACGACAATAATAACACGGCCTGCCGCAATCGTAAGAATGAGACAGGCCGTAAAGTTTGGCGAACAAAAGATGGAACGTTAGTCTTGTTGATTAACCTTGCGCTCAAGCGATTTCAGACGCTTGCTCATGTCATCAATGTTCATCACCAGTGCAGCGGTTTTGCGCCAGACTTTGTTGGGTTGCAGCGGAATGCCTGAGGAATAGACGCCTGGTTCAGTGATGGGACGCATCACCATACCCATGCCCGTAACCGTCACTTTGTCGCATATTTCCATATGCCCGTTGATTACGCTGGCTCCGCCGATCATGCAGTAACGACCAATTTTCAGGCTGCCCGCCATAATGACGCCACCGGCAACCGCCGTATTGTCGCCAATCACGACGTTATGTGCAATCTGGCACTGGTTATCAATGATCACGCCATTGCCAATAATAGTGTCATCCAGCGCGCCGCGATCGATGGTTGTGCAGGCACCGATCTCCACGCGATCGCCAATAATTACGCGACCAATCTGTGGGATCTTCACCCAGTTACCACGATCGTTGGCATAACCAAAGCCGTCTGCGCCTACCACTGTTCCGGACTGGATCAGGCAATTCTGACCGATCTGGATCTCATGGTAAATGGTTACGTTCGCCCAGAGACGCGAACCTGCACCGATTTTGCTGTTTTTACCTACGAAGCAACCGGCACCGATAATCACGTTATCGCCCAGTTCAACGCCGGACTCAATCACCGCGTTAGCGCCAATCGATACGTTGTTACCCAGCTTCGCCGTCGCGTCGATCACCGCACTGGGTGCAATGTTCTGCGCGGGCTGCGGCGTGGTATCTAAAATTTGCGCCATGCGCGCGTAAGTCAGGTAGGGATTCTTCACTACCAGTGCGGCACTTTTCGCGAAAGGAAGATCGTCCTGGGTCATGACAACCGCGGACGCCTGGCACAAGCCTAAATGCTCACGGTATTTTGGGTTAACCATGAACGTAATGTGACCTGTTTGTGCAGATTGCATGGACGCAACGCCGGTGATGACGATATCGCCATCACCGTGTAGTTCTGCATCCAACTGCTGCGCTAAATCAGCCAGTCGAATTGAAGGCATTACTTATTTAACCTGTTTCAGTACGTCGGCAGTGATGTCTTTTACATCGCTGCTGTTGTAAGCAACGGCGTTTGCATCAACAACCAGATCGATATCCTGGCTGTTGGCAACGGATTTCACAGCAGTCTGGATACGAGTAACCAGTTTGCCGCGTTCTTCGTTGGAACGACGTGCGCGATCCTGCTCAAAAGCCTGCGCTTTCTGAGCAAAAGTCTGGCGCTGAGCCATCACGTCTTTTTCCAGCTTAGTGCGATCGCTGCCCGCTTTCATGGACTGCAGCTTTTTCATTTTAGCCTGCAGATCGGTTTCCATACGCTGCAGTTCGCTGGCACGGCCTTTGAACTCATTTTCCAGCGTGTTAGAAACACCGGTTTTCTGCGCTACCTGCTGGAACAGGCTGCCCATGTTGACGATTGCAATTTTGTCAGCCGCCTGAGCAGAAGTTGCCAGTGCTAAACCGAGACCTGCAGCTAATAACCACTTTTTCACAATAAACTCCTTACCATCCCATTTGCACCGGAGGGTGCAGTTCTTTGCGTGGCCCGGCGATCTTATATTGATCGCCTAAAGTCATCGCTACACTACCACTACATTCCTTTGTGGAGAACACTTACCAGGTTTTACCGATGTTAAACTGGAACTGTTCTGCCTTGTCTCCATCGTACTTTTTGAACGGCTGGGCGTAGGAGAACACCAACGGCCCCAATGGGGACATCCATTGTAATGCGATACCCGCAGACATACGGATATTGCTTGGATCACTATAGTCCGGATATCCAGAATATTGGCTGGAATCCCAGTTTGTATCCCAAACGGTACCCATATCCCAGAAGAAGGAAGTACGAACCGAGTTAGCATACTTATCGCTAATAAACGGCGTCGGGGTGATGAACTCGAGGCTGGCAACCGCCATGGCGTTACCGCCTACAGCATCATCCGATTTACACAGGTCTTTCGCGCCGTCCTGAGTCGCACATTCGTAATCATAGTCCGGATCATAATTACTGGCCTGATGCGGGAAGTAAACTGCTTTCGGACCAATGGTATTGGACTGGAAGCCACGCACGGTGCTGGAACCACCGGCATAGAAGTTCTCGTAGAACGGCATCTCTTTGCCGCCTAAACCATCACCATAACCCCAGCGGGTACGCCCCAGAACAACCCATTTGTGATCGTCATCGATCGGCACATAAGTCGCCGTGTCTAACGTCACTTTGTAGTATTCGTTATCCGATCCAGGAATGGTCACTTTACCGGTCAGGTTGACACGTGAACCATCTGTCGGGAAGTAACCACGGTCAAGCTTGTTATAGGTCCAACCATAGTTGAACGTGAAGTCGTCCGTTTTGAAGCTGTTATCCTGATCAGAGGTGCTCGGATGTTCACCCATAGAGTACAGATAACGCCACATCGCAACCTGAGGCTGCATGTTGGACAGGGAGTTATGTACATAACCCAGACCTGCACGCAGCGAGTTATATTCGTTAATCGGGAAGCCCAACGTCACGTCTGTACCATAACTCTTGTTGGTATAGTCGGACAGGTCGGCGTCATCTGCCTGGAAGTCATTATAGAAGAGACGACCACCGAGGCTTACGCCATCTACGGTGAAGTACGGGTTGGTTACCGACAGTTCAGCATAGGTCTGGTAATCGTTTTTGGTCCCGTTGATACCAACAGCATAACCTGTACCTAACCAGTTATCCTGCTGCACACCAGCCTGGAAGCTCACGCCACTTTCAGTACCGTAACCAATACCAAAGTTGAAGCTACCGGTGTTGCGCTCTTTTACCTTGTAGACGACATCAACCTGGTCCGGGCTACCCGGAACACGTTGGGTATCGGTATCGACAGTTTCAAAGAAGCCCAGACGATTCAGACGCTCCTTACCCTGATCGACCAGATCGCTCCCCAGCCATGCACCTTCCATCTGACGCATTTCGCGACGCAGGACGGCATCTTTCGAGGTATCGTTACCTTCAAAACGGATCTTACGCACGTAGAAACGGTTACCCGCATCAACGTTCACACGTAATTTAACGGTTTTGTCGGCATCGTTAATTTCGGGCATCGACTGTACGCGCGGATAGGCATAACCATAGCGACCGAGAAGCTTTTTGATGTCATCTTCCATCTTGGTCACTTTGGTGCCGTTATACAGCTCACCCGGCTCGATCTTAGTCAGCTGCTCAATTTCAGCGGAGTGCCCGGCAAGGTTGCCGCTCACTTCAACGCCAGAAAGCTTGTACTGATCGCCTTCGGTGATGTTCACCGTGACGTAAATACCTTTTTTATCTGGCGTCAGACTGACCTGGGTAGAGTCGATGTTGAAACGGGCATAACCGCGATCCAGATAGTAGCTGCGCAGGGTTTCAAGGTCGCCCGCCAGTTTCTGTTTCTGGTATTTACGATCGCCTACCACGTTCCACCACGGCACTTCGTCACGCAGTTGGAAATGAGAGATCAGTTCGTCGGTGGTGAAAGCATGGTTACCAACAATGTTAATTTGCTGGATTTCAGCTGACACACCTTCCTGGAACACCAGTTTTAGGTCAACACGGTTGCGCGGCAGCGGGGTCACGACAGCTTTTACGCTGGCGCTATATTTACCGACGCTGTAGTAGAAGTCTTCCAGACCTTTCTCGATATCGGCAATGGTGGTGCGATCGAGGGATTCGCCCACACGCACACCAGAAGCCTCGAGGTTTTGCTTCAGCATGTCATCTTTCACCGATTTGTTACCGGAGAAAGTAATGCTGGCAATGGTCGGACGTTCTTTTACCTGAACCAGAAGGGTATCACCATCACGAAGGACGCGAACATCCTCAAAGTTGCCGGTAGCAAACAGAGCGCGAATGGTATTACTGATATCTTCATCATTAACCGTGTCGCCTGTGCGCACCGGCATACTGAGGAGGGCCGCACCAACGGCGACACGCTGAAGGCCTTCGAAATGAATATCTTTCACTACGAACCCTTCAGCACCGTATACGGTGGCGCTGCTAAACAGCAGCGACGCTATGAGCAACTTTTTCATCGCCATCGTTATTATGCGTTCTTCCTAACTAACTCTCATAACCGAGAGAAATCATTGAAAAGTGCAAGCCCCATTAACAGCACCAGCAGAATCGAGCCAATGCGATAACAAAAGTCTTGAACCCGCTCGGATACCGGTCCGCCCTTGATCTTTTCGATCGCAAGGAACAGCAGATGCCCCCCGTCAAGTACGGGCAACGGAAACAGGTTAATTATCCCTAAGTTCACGCTAATAAGCGCAAGAAACGGCAGGTAATAAACAACCCCGAGTTCCGCTGTCATCCCAGCCCCCTTGGCGATAGAGATCGGCCCACTGAGGTTGTTCAGTTTCACATCACCGGTGATCAATTTTCCCAGCATACTGACCGTCAGCTTCATCAGCTGCCACGTTTTGTCCGTGGCTTCGACGATGGCGTTGAACGGCCCATACTGGCGTACAACTTTATACTCATCTGGCAAAGGAATGACTTTCGGCTCAATACCGACAAAACCAATCGCTTTACCATTACCCGGTTTACTCTCCGGGATTAATGTCAAAGACAAGGGACTCCCCTGCCTTTCGATTTCTAACGCTAAGGATTTACCCGGGTTATCCCGGACAAGCATCACAAAGGTCACCCACTGCGTTAAGGGCTGACCATCGACTTTAACGATCCTGTCGCCTGCTTGCAAACCTGCCTTGCTTGCCGCCGAGTTTGGCTGCACATTTTCCAGTACAGGTTCAATTTGCGGCCCACGAGGACGAATCCCCAGCGAAGATACCGGATCTTCTTTATCAGGCTCAAACGCCCAGTGACGTAAATCGAGCTTTACATCCCGCCGTTGGTCGCTGCCAAATGGCGCTACTGTAATGGTGGTGCTTTCATCGCCAATTTTATCGACCAACTGCAAACGCACGGCATCCCAATCAGGCGTTTCGATACCATCTACGGCTTTTAGTTCCGTACCTGGTGCAATTTGTGCTTCCGCAGCTATCGAATTGGCTGCTATTTCGCCAACCACCGGACGTACGCCAGGCACACCAATAATAAAAACCAGCCAGTAGGCAAAGATAGCAAAAATGAAGTTTGCAACCGGACCTGCGGCAATAATCGCCGCTCGTTGGCCGACAGATTTATTATTGAAGGCATGGTGGCGGAGTTCCGGAACGACCGGTTCTGCGCGCTCATCCAGCATTTTGACATAACCGCCCAACGGGATCAGGGCGATAACATATTCGGTGCCGAGCTTATCAGTTCGCCGCCAGAGCGCCTTACCAAACCCTATTGAGAAACGCTCAACGCGAACACCACAACGCCGGGCAACCCAGAAATGACCAAATTCATGCACGGTGATAAGTACACCCAGTGCAACGATGAACGAAGCCAAATCCCAGAGAAAACTCAGCATATTACCTTCCGTTAAAGCGTCCTGAATACCAGTAACAACAAGCAAGCAAAGACCGGTACCGCAGCCGTCAGGCTATCAATACGATCTAAAATACCACCGTGTCCTGGAATTAAATGACCGCTGTCCTTAATTCCTGCTTCACGCTTAAACATACTCTCGGTCAGATCGCCGAGCACTGAGGCTAACGCTGCGACAATAGAGCAAATGAGTAAGGTGACGGGAGCGACGTCGAGATTCGCCCACATGCCATAACCCCATGAGATTACCGCTGCAGTAGCGAGTCCACCGATAAAGCCTTGCCAGGTTTTACCCGGAGAAACCTTCGGTGCCAGCTTATGTTTACCAAACAATTTGCCAAACATATATGCGCCGGAGTCAGCGCCCCATACTAGGATCATGACATAGAGCAGCCATATTGCGCCACTGTAATGATTCTCGTCATAGTGCCAGGCCCGTAACGCCAGCATGCCCCAGAAGAAGGGAACAATGGTTAGCACGCCAAAAATAAGGCGCAATGTTTTAGAGTTACGCCAGATTGCTGCGGAACCTGGGTAAAACAGCACCAGCAATAGCGCGACAATCCACCAACCCAGCGAAGCCCAAAGTGAGATTTCAACCAGCGGTTGATGAATATTTCGGTGATATTCCGGCAACAGAAAAAGCATCAGCGCCAACAATAACCCGCATAACACCGCCAACCATACTCGCTGCGAACGAGTGGTAAAACCGCTAAGCTGTCCCCATTCCCACGCTGCCAGCATGCAGACCACCAGCGTTACAATGGCGAACCCCACCGGCGGCAACAGAAACAACGCCGCGATGACGACGGGTATTAACACAAAAGCAGATATCAGGCGATACTTCAGCAAAAGCGACCCCCATCAGGCTGTTTCATCACCGGGCTCGGTGCCGCCGAAACGACGCTCTCGATTAGCAAAGGCATTTAACGCCCCTTCAAAGTCTTGTTCATCGAAATCGGGCCAGAGAACATCTGTAAAGTAAAGTTCGGCATAGGCAATTTGCCAAAGCAAAAAGTTACTAATGCGATGCTCCCCCCCAGTCCTAATTACTAAATCTACAGGGGCCAGTTCATGCATACAGACATGCTGGTTTAGCATCTCTTCATCTATCTGATCTGGTTGCAGGTTTCCTTGCTGCACCTTTTCAGCCAGTTGCCTGACTCCCTGGACTATATCCCAACGTCCACCGTAGTTCGCCGCAATATTCAGCGTCAGACCGGTATTCCCGGCTGTTAGCGCTTCAGATTTACGAATACGTTCTTGCAAACGCGAGTTAAAGCGACTGGTATCGCCAATAATACGCAGACGCACGTTATGTCGGTGCAGACTTTTTACTTCGCTATCGAGCGCCCACACAAACAGTTCCATTAACGCACTGACTTCCTGCGCTGGTCGGTTCCAGTTTTCACTACTAAAGGCATACAGCGTTAACGCCTCAATACCGTTGTTGGCCGCAAAAGAGACAGCCCGGCGGACGGATTTTGCCCCGGCTTTATGCCCAAAGGCACGAATCTTCCCTTGCTTTTTTGCCCAGCGACCATTGCCGTCCATAATGATCGCAACATGACGGCAGCCATGCGCTGGCAATTTTTCGCTAAGTGGTTGAGTAGCAGACAACATCACGCGTTTTTTATTCCCTGACAGGGTTTACGGTACTCAGGAATACTGAAGCCTATACAAAAAAAAGCCGTGTAAAACCACGGCATACCTGACCTTATAAAGCCAACTACTTACGATCAGATGGCGCAGACTATATCACTGAAGCCCTACGCTAACAAATAGCGCGACTCTCTGTAGCCGGATTATCCTCAGCTTGCGAGACGCATCACCTCTTTTCTGGCGACTTCACGCGCGTTCGCATCAACAGATAACACATCGTCCACACATTGTGGTTCGCGCATATCCATTTTTTCCAGTACGGATAAATTCAACGCAGCGATATCCGTAAAGCGGATTTGTTGCGCAAGAAAAGCAGCAACGGTGATTTCGTTTGCGGCATTCAATGCTGTCGTCGCTGCCTGGCCTTGTTCGAACGCCTCCATCGCCAGTTTCAGGCATGGATAACGATCATAATCCGGTGCGGCAAATGTCAACGCACTTAGTTTGCAAAAATCGAGCGGCTTCACGCCAGAGTTCACGCGATTCGGCCATGCCATGGTGTGGGCAATTGGCGTACGCATATCCGGTTCCCCCAGCTGCGCCAGAACACTGCCGTCCTGATAGCGCACCATTGAGTGAATCACTGACTGCGGGTGAATCAGCACTTCCATCTGGCTGGCGCTGGCGTTAAACAGCCAACGCGCTTCAATGTATTCCAGACCTTTGTTCATCATGGTAGCCGAATCGACAGAAATTTTACGCCCCATCGACCAGTTCGGATGACGGCAGGCTTGATCCGGCGTCATTGTTGCCAAATCGCGCAATGGCGTCTCACGGAAAGGGCCACCAGACCCGGTAAGTAAAATGGACACCACGCCATTTTGCTCAAGGTCAGCGTATCCCAGATTATGCTGGATAGGTTGCGGTAAACTCTGAAAAATGGCGTTATGTTCGCTATCGACCGGTAACAATTGCGCTTTGCTCTGCTTTACGGCGTCCATAAACAGACGTCCGCAGGTAACCAGTGATTCTTTATTGGCCAGCAAAATGGTTTTACCCGCGCGGATCGCAGCAAGCGTAGGTAACAGCCCAGCAGCGCCAACAATGGCTGCCATCACCTGATCAACATCCTCAAGCGCTGCCATATCGCAAGCGGCTTGTTGCCCACTTAAGACTTCGGTGCGGCTACCCTGTTGCTGTAGCATCGTTTTAAGAAGTTTCGCACTCGCTTCATCGTCCATTACGGCATAGCGGGGAGAGAATTCCAGGCACTGTTCTACCATGCGAGTGACATTTTTGCCTGCCACCAGCGCAACTACGCGGAAGTGTTCGGGATTATGGCGCACCACGTCCAGCGTGCTGCAACCAATCGAGCCGGTCGAGCCCAGAATGGTGAGTTGCTTCATGAAACATCCAGAGTTGAGACAGAATAAAAAGCAAAACGCCGCCAGCCGATCCGCAAGGATCTACTGAGCGGCGTTTTTGTCGTTCAAGAAATCAGAACTGCATCAGTTCTGCTTCTTTGTCTGCCAGCGCCGCTTCAATTTTCTTGATTGCAGCATCAGTCAGTTTCTGTACATCGTCCTGAGAACGGCGATCGTCGTCTTCGCTGATCTCTTTATCTTTCAACAGTGCTTTCACTTTGTCGTTCGCGTCACGACGCACGTTACGTACTGCAACACGCGCTTGTTCTGCTTCACCACGAACGATTTTGGTCAGATCTTTACGACGTTCTTCCGTCAGCGGCGGCAGCGGAACACGGATGTCGCTACCCGCAGAGTTCGGGTTCAGGCCAAGATCGGACGCCATAATCGCTTTTTCAACGGCCGGAGACATTGAACGATCAAACACGTTGATTTTCAGTGTACGGGAATCTTCTACCGTTACGCTTGCCAGCTGACGCAGCGGCGTCGGCGTGCCGTAATATTCCACGACAATGCCATCCAGCAGGCTGGGAGAAGCACGACCCGTGCGTATTTTGCTGATTTGGGTTTTGAACGCTTCTACGCATTTGTCCATGCGTACTTCAGCATCTTTTCTGATATCGCTAATCACGTTACGAATCCTTGAAAACTTGTCTCAGTCAGACCAGACAGTCACACACAGTGGAAGTGTGCTAAGTATAGCCCTGATTAAACATATTACGGGTAATCGTCTGGATTATTAGGCTATTTTATTTGCCATTTTGGCCCCGGGCAGTGCTCGCCATCCTCACGTACTTTTGTACGCTCCGGTTGCTGCGCGCTGGCCGTGACCAAACTGCCTGCAACAATAACGCCTTATAACCAGACTTACGCCCCCGCGATACTTACGCGGAATCTTACCCTTATTTATCCATCACGGGAATTATTCCGTGATTAAAGTCCCTTCTTTTTCACCCATTACCACACGGCGCAGCGCACCCGGTTTGTTCATATTGAAAACACGAATCGGTAATTTATGGTCACGAGCCAGCGTGAAGGCCGCCAGGTCCATGACTTTCAGCTCTTTTTCCAGCACTTCGCTGTAAGTCAGTTGCTCGTACATGGTTGCGGTTGGATCTTTCGCCGGATCAGCGGTAAACACGCCGTCAACTTTGGTTGCTTTCAGCACCACATCGGCTTCAATTTCGATACCACGCAGGCAAGCTGCTGAGTCGGTGGTAAAGAACGGGTTACCTGTACCGGCGGAGAGGATCACCACACGGTTGTTGCGCAACAGGCTGATAGCTTCTGCCCAGCTGTAGCTGTCGCACACGCCATTCAATGGAATAGCGGACATCAGACGAGCGTTCACATAGGCGCGGTGCAGTGCATCACGCATTGCCAGGCCGTTCATTACGGTCGCCAGCATCCCCATGTGGTCGCCCACAACGCGGTTCATACCCGCTTTCGCCAGACCAGCGCCACGGAACAGGTTACCCCCACCAATCACCACACCAACCTGAATACCCAGTTCAACCAGTTCTTTGATTTCCTGAGCCATACGATCCAGTATGCTTGCATCAATACCGAAGCCTTCAGTGCCCTGCAGAGCTTCGCCACTCAACTTAAGCAGAATGCGTTTATAGACGGGTTTTGCATTGGTAGCCATGTTTCTTTCCTGAGACTGTCAACGATTGAAATGAATTAATACTAGCGACATTGTACGTCGCTTTTCAGCGCAGCCCCACAAGGGTTAGCTGAATTTACAAGATGGGCACAAAAAGAAGCCGCCCTCAGGCGGCTCCTTTTCGATAATTAAGACTGCTTGGACATCGCAGCAACTTCTGCTGCAAAGTCAGTCTCAACTTTCTCGATGCCTTCACCCACTTCGAAGCGGATGAAGCCAGTCACTTCAGCGTTATGCTCTTTCAGCAGCTGACCAACAGTTTTGCTTGGTTCCATAACGAACGGCTGACCGGTCAGAGAAACTTCGCCGGTGAATTTCTTCATGCGGCCTTCAACCATTTTCTCTGCGATTTCTTTCGGCTTACCAGACTGCATCGCGATATCCAGCTGTACCTGGTATTCTTTTTCTACCACTTCAGCGGATACGTCTTCTGGTTTGATGAATTCTGGCTTGCTTGCAGCAACGTGCATAGCGATGTGTTTAACCAGCTCTTCGTCAGCGCCTTTAGCAGCAACCAGAACGCCGATACGCGCACCGTGCTGATAAGAACCCAGAACGTCGCCTTCCAGCGCAGCAACGCGGCGAATGTTGATGTTCTCACCAATTTTCGCTACCAGCGCAACACGTTCTTCTTCGAACTGTGCTTTCAGAACTTCAACGTCAGTGATTTTGCCAGCAACAGCTGCGTCCAGAACTTTGTCTGCGAACGCCTGGAAACCAGCGTCTTTTGCAACGAAGTCAGTCTGGCAGTTAACTTCCAGAATGATGCCGTAGTTGCCGTCGATTTTGGTTTTGATCACGCCGTCAGCAGCAACGTTGCCTGCTTTTTTCGCTGCTTTAATAGCACCGGACTTACGCATGTTTTCGATTGCCAGCTCGATGTCGCCGTTAGCTTCAGTCAGTGCTTTTTTGCAATCCATCATGCCTGCGCCAGTACGCTCACGCAGCTCTTTTACCAGGGATGCGGTAATTTCAGCCATTCTAAAATCCTCGGAGATGTGATCTGCCCGGCATTAAACCGCACAGATATAAAAGTGAAAAAGGGGGCCATATGCAGGCCCCCTAACCAAACGTGTACTACCTGGTCTATAAGGGCTCTCCCCCTTCATATTTCGCGCCGCAGATGCGTTGTCTTCGCTCGCTCATCCCGGTCACTTACTGATGTAAGCTCCCGGGAATTCTCGAGCTTGCCGCCTTTCTGCAACTCGAACTATTTTGGGGGAGTTATCAAGCCTTATTACTCAGCTTCTACGAAGCTTTCTTCCGCCTGGGAAGCCAGATCCTGAGAACGGCCTTCACGTACGGTTGCAGCAACAGCGCCCAGGTACAGGGTCACAGCACGGATTGCGTCGTCGTTACCCGGGATAACGAAGTCAACACCGTCCGGATCAGAGTTGGTATCAACGATAGCAAATACCGGAATACCCAGGTTGTTTGCTTCTTTGATAGCAATGTGTTCGTGGTCAGCATCGATTACAAACAGAGCGTCCGGCAGACCGCCCATGTCTTTGATACCGCCCAGGCTGTTTTCCAGTTTCTCCAGCTCACGAGTGCGCATCAGCGCTTCTTTCTTGGTCAGCTTGTCGAAAGTACCGTCCTGAGACTGAGTTTCCAGGTCTTTCAGACGTTTGATGGACTGACGAACGGTTTTCCAGTTAGTCAGCATACCGCCCAGCCAGCGATGGTTCACGAAGAACTGGTCGCAGCTCAGAGCAGCGTCTTTCACCGCTTCGCTTGCAGCGCGTTTAGTACCAACGAAAAGGATTTTACCTTTGCGAGAAGCAATCTTGTTCAGTTCAGCCAGAGCTTCGTTGAACATCGGTACAGTTTTCTCAAGGTTGATGATGTGAACTTTGTTACGCGCACCGAAGATGAACGGCTTCATTTTCGGGTTCCAGTAACGGGTCTGGTGACCGAAGTGAACACCAGCCTTGAGCATGTCGCGCATGGAAACAGTTGCCATGATTAAAACCTCTATATAAAAGTTGGGGTTATGCCTCCACGTATCCCATATTACCGACCCCAAAGGGCACCCCGGAATATGTGCCGATACGTGTGTGTTGTTACACAAAGTGAGATTGTCGCTTCCGTCCAGTCTGTGTATACGAAATGGATCGGAAGTCCGGCGCGCTTTATACCACAAATACGTCATGGACACCAATAATTGTTGGCGCTGTGTACAGCATCAGACGTTGAATTTTCTATTATAGAAAACGTTCAGTGGCACGTTTGGCGAAATTCAGAATGATTCTCAATTTGCCCGGGTGTGATACCATTGACGGCACTTACATATATATTGTCGGTATCACCGACGCTGATGGACAGAATTAATGGCTATCTCAATCAAGACCCCAGAAGATATCGAAAAAATGCGCGTCGCTGGCCGACTGGCTGCCGAAGTGCTGGAGATGATCGAACCGTATGTTAAACCGGGCGTCAGCACCGGCGAGCTGGATCGCATCTGTAATGATTACATTGTTAATGAACAACACGCGGTTTCTGCCTGCCTCGGCTATCACGGCTATCCGAAATCCGTTTGCATCTCTATTAATGAAGTGGTGTGCCACGGTATCCCGGACGATGCTAAGCTGCTGAAAGATGGCGATATCGTTAACATTGATGTCACCGTAATCAAAGATGGTTTCCACGGCGATACCTCGAAAATGTTTATCGTCGGTAAGCCGACCATCATGGGCGAACGTCTGTGCCGCATCACGCAAGAAAGCCTGTACCTGGCGCTACGCATGGTAAAACCAGGCATTAATCTGCGCGAAATCGGTGCGGCGATTCAGAAATTTGTCGAAGCAGAAGGCTTCTCCGTCGTTCGTGAATATTGCGGACACGGTATTGGTCGCGGCTTCCATGAAGAACCGCAGGTGCTGCACTATGACTCCCGTGAAACCAACGTCGTACTGAAACCTGGGATGACGTTCACCATCGAGCCAATGGTCAACGCGGGTAAAAAAGAGATCCGCACCATGAAAGATGGCTGGACGGTAAAAACCAAAGATCGCAGCTTGTCTGCACAATATGAGCATACTATTGTGGTGACTGATAACGGCTGCGAAATTCTGACGCTACGCAAGGATGACACCATCCCGGCGATAATCTCGCACGACGAATAAGATGAAGCCGGCGAATGCCGGCTTTTTTAATGCGATAATTTAATCTTATGGGTGGCGCACAATGAATACCCTTCCAGAACAGTACGCAAACACCGCTCTCCCCACCCTGCCCGGTCAACCGCAAAATCCATGCGTCTGGCCCCGTGATGAATTAACCGTCGGTGGGATAAAAGCCCATATCGATACTTTCCAGCGTTGGCTGGGTGATGCCTTTGACAATGGGATCTCTGCAGAGCAGTTGATTGAGGCGCGCACCGAGTTTATCGACCAGCTCCTGCAACGATTATGGATTGAAGCGGGATTCAGCCAGATTGCCGACCTGGCATTGGTCGCCGTCGGTGGCTACGGTCGTGGCGAGCTGCATCCACTTTCAGACGTCGATTTACTGATTTTAAGCCGTAAAAAGCTCCCGGACGATCAGGCGCAAAAAGTGGGCGAGCTGTTAACGCTGCTCTGGGATGTAAAGCTGGAAGTCGGTCATAGCGTGCGCACGCTTGAAGAGTGCATGCTGGAAGGGTTATCGGATTTAACCGTCGCCACCAATTTAATCGAATCCCGCTTATTAATTGGCGATGTTGCGCTGTTCCTCGAACTGCAAAAACATATTTTCAGCGAAGGATTCTGGCCTTCCGACAAGTTCTACGCGGCGAAAGTTGAAGAACAGAACCAGCGCCATCAGCGTTACCATGGCACCAGCTACAACCTTGAACCAGACATCAAAAGCAGCCCTGGCGGCTTGCGCGATATCCACACTCTGCAATGGGTGGCCCGCCGTCATTTTGGCGCAACATCGCTGGATGAAATGGTCGGGTTTGGCTTCTTAACCTCAGCGGAGCGGGCGGAATTAAACGAATGTCTGCATATATTGTGGCGTATTCGCTTTGCCCTGCATCTGGTCGTCAGCCGTTACGATAATCGCCTGTTATTCGATCGCCAGCTTAGCGTCGCCCAGCGTCTGAATTACAGTGGTGAAGGTAACGAACCGGTCGAGCGGATGATGAAGGATTACTTCCGCGTTACACGCCGCGTCAGTGAACTCAACCAGATGCTGCTGCAACTGTTCGATGAAGCCATCCTCGCCCTTCCCGCCGACGAAAAACCACGTCCAATCGACGATGAGTTTCAGCTACGCGGTACGCTAATCGACCTGCGTGATGAAACACTATTTATGCGCCAGCCGGAAGCCATCTTGCGTATGTTCTACACCATGGTGCACAACAGTGCGATCACCGGCATTTACTCCACCACGCTGCGCCAGTTACGCCATGCCCGTCGCCATCTGCAACAACCGCTGTGTAATATTCCGGAAGCACGAAAACTGTTTTTGAGCATTCTGCGTCACCCCGGAGCGGTGCGGCGCGGGCTATTGCCAATGCATCGCCATAGCGTGCTCGGCGCGTATATGCCGCAATGGTCGCATATCGTCGGGCAGATGCAGTTTGATCTGTTCCACGCCTACACGGTGGATGAACATACTATCCGCGTGATGCTGAAACTGGAGAGTTTTGCCAGTGAAGAAACGCGCCAGCGCCATCCGTTGTGTGTGGACGTCTGGCCGCGCCTGCCGTCAACTGAGCTGATTTTCATCGCCGCGCTGTTTCACGATATCGCCAAAGGACGCGGCGGCGACCACTCCATTCTCGGTGCTCAGGATGTAGTGCATTTTGCCGAACTCCACGGGCTGAACTCACGCGAAACACAGCTGGTCGCCTGGCTGGTTCGCCAGCACCTGTTGATGTCGGTGACCGCCCAACGCCGCGATATTCAGGACCCGGAAGTCATCAAGCAGTTTGCCGAAGAAGTGCAAACGGAAAATCGTCTGCGCTATCTGGTATGCCTGACTGTGGCTGACATTTGCGCCACCAACGAAACGCTGTGGAATAGCTGGAAGCAAAGTCTGTTGCGTGAGCTCTACTTTGCCACCGAAAAGCAGCTACGACGCGGAATGCAAAACACGCCGGATATGCGCGAACGGGTTCGCCATCACCAACTCCAGGCACTGGCACTACTGCGCATGGATAACATCGACGAAGAGGCGCTGCACCAAATTTGGTCACGCTGTCGTGCTAACTATTTTGTCCGCCATAGCCCAAATCAACTGGCCTGGCATGCCCGCCATTTATTACAGCATGATTTAAGCAAACCGCTGGTATTGCTTAGCCCGCAGGCTACGCGTGGAGGCACCGAGATTTTTATCTGGAGCCCGGACCGCCCTTATCTGTTTGCCGCCGTCTGTGCCGAATTAGACCGCCGCAATTTAAGTGTTCACGACGCACAAATTTTCACCACTCGCGACGGTATGGCGATGGATACCTTTATCGTGCTGGAACCCGATGGCAGCCCACTTTCCGCAGATCGCCATGAAGTTATTCGATTTGGTCTGGAGCAGGTACTGACACAAAGTAGCTGGCAGCCACCGCAGCCACGTCGCCAACCTGCCAAATTGCGCCATTTTACTGTTGAAACCGAAGTGACGTTTTTGCCAACCCATACCGACCGCAAATCATTCCTTGAGCTTATCGCGCTCGACCAGCCAGGACTGCTGGCGAGAGTCGGGAAAATTTTTGCCGATCTGGGAATTTCGCTTCATGGCGCCCGAATTACAACCATTGGCGAACGAGTAGAAGATTTATTCATAATTGCCACCGCTGACCGGCGTGCGCTTAATAACGAGTTGCAGCAGGAAGTACATCAGCGGTTGACAGAGGCCCTCAATCCAAACGATAAAGGGTAATGTGTTTATTTATATGGAAAGAGTTTAACAATGCAGCAGTTACAGAACATTATTGAGACCGCTTTTGAACGCCGTGCCGAGATCACGCCAGCCAATGCAGACACCGTTACCCGCGAAGCGGTAAATCAGGTGATCGCCCTGCTGGATTCCGGCGCACTGCGTGTGGCGGAAAAAATTGACGGTCAGTGGGTGACGCATCAGTGGTTGAAAAAAGCGGTGCTGCTCTCTTTCCGTATTAATGATAATCAGGTGATCGAAGGGGCAGAAAGCCGCTACTTCGACAAAGTGCCGATGAAATTCGCCGACTACGACGAAGCACGTTTCCAGAAAGAAGGCTTCCGCGTTGTACCACCAGCGGCGGTACGTCAGGGTGCGTTTATTGCCCGTAACACCGTGCTGATGCCGTCTTACGTCAACATCGGCGCATATGTTGATGAAGGCACGATGGTTGATACCTGGGCCACTGTCGGTTCCTGTGCACAAATTGGTAAAAACGTCCATCTGTCTGGCGGTGTAGGCATCGGCGGCGTGCTGGAGCCGCTGCAGGCTAACCCGACCATTATTGAAGATAACTGCTTCATCGGCGCGCGTTCAGAAGTTGTTGAGGGCGTGATTGTCGAAGAAGGTTCCGTTATTTCCATGGGCGTATACATCGGTCAGAGCACCCGTATTTACGACCGTGAAACCGGCGAAATCCACTACGGTCGCGTTCCGGCGGGGTCTGTGGTTGTTTCAGGTAATCTGCCGTCAAAAGATGGCAAATACAGCCTCTACTGTGCGGTTATCGTTAAGAAAGTTGACGCGAAAACTCGCGGCAAAGTCGGCATTAACGAACTGCTGCGTACCATCGACTAAAAGTATGCACACGGGCAGCACGACGCTGCCCGATTTTTTTGCAGGGATGAGCGATGATTTCACGCAGATGTTTGTTACTGGCTGCCGCCGCAACGTTAACTGCCGGATCAGGCTTCGGCTATATGCGTTATTGGGAACCAGGTTGGCTCGAATTAACCCATCAGCGCATCGCCTTTTTTAAAGACAAAGCCGCACCCTTCAAAATTCTTTTTCTGGCAGATCTCCATTACTCTCGTTTTGTTCCTTTAAGCCTAATTTCTGACGCGATTGCTCTTGGCATAGAACAAAAGCCCGATTTGATATTGCTGGGCGGCGACTACGTATTATTTGATATGCCGCTGAATTTTTCGGCGTTTAGTAACGTACTCTCTCCCCTTGCCGAATGTGCGCCGACGTTTGCCTGCTTCGGCAACCACGATCGCCCTGTTGGTACAGAAAAAAATCACTTAATTGGCGAGACGTTGAAATCAGTGGGCATCACGGTGTTGTTTAACCAGGCTACGGTGATCGCCACGCCGAACAGGCAATTCGAACTGGTAGGCACCGGTGACTTATGGGCCGGACAATGCAAACCACCTCCCGCCAGAGAAGCAAATCTGCCAAGACTGATGCTGGCACATAATCCCGACAGCAAAGAAGTCATGCGTGATGAACCCTGGGATCTGATGCTGTGCGGCCATACTCACGGCGGGCAACTGCGCGTACCGTTGGTTGGTGAACCTTTTGCCCCTGTCGAAGATAAACGTTACGTCGCCGGATTAAATGCCTTTGGCGAACGACACATCTACACAACCCGTGGCGTGGGCAGTTTGTATGGTTTGCGTCTGAACTGCCGCCCGGAAGTAACGATGCTGGAACTGGTGTAGAACGTGAATTTTATCACCACAATAAAGCAGGTAATTTTTTGATTTTTACGCCATGATAGAAGTCTGGAAGAAAAAGGCTTTCTGCGATCACAGTCGAGCCGGGCGGGCCAGGCCAAATGCTAAAATAAGCACAATTTACTGACTCATTTTGAGGTAACGCTATGTACGACAATCTGAAAAGTCTGGGTATTACCAATCCTGAAGAAATTGATCGTTACAGCCTCCGGCAGGAAGCCAACAACGATATTCTGAAAATCTATTTCCAGAAAGACAAAGGCGAGTTTTTCGCCAAGAGCGTTAAGTTTAAATATCCGCGTCAGCGTAAAACGGTCGTCGCTGATGGTGTGGGTCAGGGTTATAAAGAAGTCCAGGAAATCAGCCCGAATCTACGGTATATCATTGATGAGCTTGATCAAATCTGCCAGCGTGACCGCAGCGAAGTTGATCTTAAGCGTAAGATCCTCGACGACTTACGTCACCTGGAGTCAGTCGTAACCAATAAGATCAGCGAGATTGAAGCCGATCTGGAAAAACTAACGCGTAAATAATCCCGAATTGACGGTTAACTCGGGCATTCCCCTCTCCCCTTCGGGCTGAGGGGAATGAGCCAGCGCCGCCTCAACCTTAACGCATAACCTACCGCTCTTCATCCAGTTGTAACGCCACATACAGCAGCAACCTGTCATCAAAATTGCCCAAATCAAGCCCGGTCAGTTCCGATATACGATTAAGCCGATACTCCAGGGTATTACGATGAATAAACAACGCCTTTGACGTTGCCAGCGGTTGCACATTGTGGCGAAACCACGCCGCCAGCGTTCGTCGCAGCAAGCCGTTATTGTCCATCGTTTTCAGCCGCGCCAGCGGTCGCGCCAGTTCGTTGGCCTGCCAGTCGCCACGCAAACTGTCGAGTAACACAGGTAACATCAGATCCTGATAAAAATAGCAGCGACTTTCTGGCATCCGCTGTTTACCCACCACCATCGTCGTTTTCGCCGTACGATAGGATCGGGCAATACTGCCAGGACCGGTAAAATAGTTGCCCAGTGAAACGCGAAAACGCAGCTGGCCGTACTCTTTCATGCGGGTAATCAGTTGTTCAACTCGCTTACGATGATCTTCTGCATCCCAGCGCCCAAAAGAGTTCAACGCCGGTTTCAACACCACCATTTCGGTTAGCGAGACAATCGCCACCAGATTATTACGCTCGGGCGTAGTCAGCGCGTTTTGCAGTTGTTGTAACTCCGCCATTGCGCTGTCCACGCCAAGCTGACCGCTGTCGACCTCAACAATAGCCACCACTCGCGGTTGATTGAGATCGATCCCCAGCCGTTGCGCCCATTCAGTAAGTGCGGGAGTATTCTCCTCTGCCTGAATCAGGTTCATCACCAGTTCTTCCCGCAAACGGCTATCCTGCGCCAACAAGTGCATCAACCGCGACTGTTCCAGCATCATTTCAGCCGTCATGCAGACCAGTTCGCCATATTTACGCAGATTCTCTGGTTCACCTGTCAGGCCAATTACGCCGACAATTTCACCTTCCAGCCGTAACGGTAGATTAATCCCCTGCCGCACACCGTGCAGATGACGTGCTACCGCGTCATCGATATCGACGACTCGTCCCTGTGAAAGTACCAGCAATGCACCTTCGTGCAATTCACCAATACGCTCACGATCGCCGCTGCCGATAATTCGCCCACGGGCATCCATTACGTTGATATTGGTATCGATGATGCGCATGGTACGTGCCACGATATCCTGCGCCATTTTGGTATCAAGATGCCAGCCAGCCATAAGTCCTCCGTTATGCACGGCTTAGCATAAGGAAGTACGTAACGTACGGCATTGTGCAAATGCCTAAAGGATGATGAAGATGTATGGAGTTGTGGTGAAGTTCACAGATTGTAAGGAGAACCCCTTCCCGTTTTCAGGAAGGGGTTGAGGGAGATTACTGCATTAACAGGTAGATGGTGCTGTCGCCGCGCTGAATGTTGAGTGCCAGCACAGACGGTTTGCTGTCGAGAACTTTACGCAGTTCAGCGATGTTTTTCACTGCCTGCTGGTTCGCGCCAATAATCACATCACCTTTCTTCAGGCCGATCTGCGCAGCCGGAGTGCCCGTTTTCACGTTGTTCACTACCACGCCCTGATCTTTGCCTTTGTTGCTCATCTCAGCGCCTTCAATGCCGTTGAAGATGGAGCTGGAATCAACCTGATTCTGGCTGCTCTGCTGCAGTTCCAGGTTCACGTTAACCTGCTTACCGTCGCGCAGTAAGCCCAGGGTCAGTTTGCTGCCTACCGGCATAGTACCTACCTGAGCACGCAGTGCGGCAAAGCTGCTGATCGGCTTACCGTTCAGTGAGGTGATCACATCACCCGCTTTAATGCCCGCTTTTGCAGCGGAGGAATTAGGCAGAACCTGGCTTACGAAAGCACCGCGCTGGGCGTCAACTTTCATCGCTTTCGCCAGTTCGGAGTTCAGCTCAGTCCCCATAATACCCAGCTCACCGCGTTTCACCTGGCCGTATTCCACCATCTGCGAGGTCAGGTTTTTCACCATGTTACTCGGGATAGCAAAACCGATACCGATGTTGCCGCCGTCCGGTGCGAGGATCGCGGTGTTGATACCGATCAGTTCGCCGTTCAGGTTAACCAGCGCACCACCGGAGTTACCACGGTTGATCGCTGCATCGGTCTGGATGAAGTTTTCGTAGTTTTCGGCATTCAGGCCGCTACGCCCCAGCGCAGAGACAATCCCGGAAGTTACCGTCTCGCCCAGACCAAACGGGTTACCAATCGCTACGGTGTAATCACCCACGCGCAGTGCATCAGAATCCGCCATCTTAATTGCGGTCAGGTTTTTCGGGTTCTGGATTTGGATCAGCGCGATATCAGAGCGCGGATCTTTGCCAACCATCTTCGCATCGAACTTACGGCCATCGCTCAGTTGAACTTTAATGACCGTCGCGTTATCAACAACGTGGTTGTTGGTGACGACATAGCCTTTATCGGCATCAATGATGACGCCGGAACCCAGCGCCATGAATTTCTGTTGCTGGCCGCCACCATTACCGCCCTGGCCACCCTGGCAGAACGGAGAGCTCTGGAACGGAGAACCTTCCTGGCAGAACGGAGAATCATCACCGAAGAACTGCTGGAAATTACGCGGCATACGCGGCGTATTAACGGTTGTGCTACCTTCTACGTTAATGCTGACCACTGAAGGCATCACCTTTTCGAGCATCGGTGCAAGGCTTGGCATCTGCTGGGCTGTCGTTGCTGAAGAAGTCTCAGCCGCCGTTGCAGAGAGCGGAGATAACGCCAAACCTAAACTCAGAGCCAGTGCACTCAGTGCTAATGTGGTTTTTTTCATGTATTTCAGTCTCGATTAACAGATAACGCAAAATTGCTGTGTTCTTCAGATTCGTTTTATAGCCTGAAGTTCCGAACTAAAGTTTCTGCAAAAGGTAAAAATTTATTGTTCGTCTTTACAAAAGCCTGGTTATTGTTCTACGGCCATCAGACGTCGGTATTCATCCCACGCATAGAGGTCGGTCATACCGCTGATATAATCCTGCAGCAGGCGGCAACGGTAATAATATTCCCATAGCGGAAACTCAGGAGAATCTGACGGTAATTTACTGACAGCCTCGACATAGGCCAGCCGATGGCGCGTCGAGAGTTTGTGGAATAAGCGCGATTCAATAGGGAAACGTTTCACCCGTTCTTTTTCTACCAGTTCAGTAAAGTCTGATAACGACAGGCTTAATAAAGGACGATAAATCTCTAATAATCCGCTAATGACCCGATAGCCCTGCAATTCAAGCTGCTCGACATCTGGATGGCTAAACACATGTTTTACAGCGACATTTTTATATAGCTTAAGAAGATCGCTGCATTCGCTGGCATCTTCCAATAATGCATGATTAAACGTTCCGGCGAAAATCGCAGGCAGATTATCAATAAATCGTTGTGCCGCGTAGGGTACCAGTTTATTTAGGGTGTTTACTCGTAAATACATAAAAAACTGATCTTCCGTACTGCGGCTTAAACTATTTGAGCGTGATTTTTCCCAGGCATTTTCAACCACTAGCGAAAAGAGCGAACCTTTCTCATGCTGGCCCCACGCTTCGTGCAAATGATGATAAAGCTGCTCAACGGTAAATATTCTTTTCTCTACCGCATCTTCAAGGTCTGCCACACAATAGGAGATGTCGTCGGCAGCTTCCATAATCCACGTTAATGGAAAACGACTGTAAAGCGCCAAATTAAGTTCTTTACGCAACCGCGCAATATAGGCTTCTTCAGAAAGATAATAACCCGGCTTTTTCATTAAATAGTGATGTGTCTCAGGCGTTTCGCCACGCCACCACGCCGGACGGGTATATTTTAAAATACCGCCAACCTGTGCCCAGGTGAGATTCATCCGCATCAATGTATGCACCAGACGAATGCCTTGTGCATTCCCCTCAAAATGACATAAGTCCTGACGAATCTTGCGCCGCAGCTCGTTAAGCGGTTCTTCCCCGTCCCGTAAACGTAGTGCCGCCACGCTGCAGCGATCGTCAGTCAGAGGCTGGCTTTCGGCATCTTCCGGGTGCAAACGTTGGCGAAACCAGTCATTTATCGCTGCTTCGCCAAAATGACCAAACGGCGGATTGCCGATATCGTGCATCAGGCATGACATCTCAACAATGCTTTCAAAGGGGCCGGTCAGTTCATCCAGGCCGTATGCTTCCAGCAATTTAAGCTCTTTCAGACGGCTTAAAATTTCTTTGGCGATGTAGCGTCCCACCTGCTGGACTTCCATCGAGTGGGTAAGACGCGTGCGCACGGCGGCATTGCGCTCCAGTGGAAAAACCTGGGTCTTTTGTTGCAGACGACGAATTGCCGGAGAGTTGATGATACGCCCGCGATCGCTCTCGAAGATCCGCAGGATCTCATGTTCGGTTTTAACGCCCTGCGGTGAACGGTAACGACGATGCCAGTTTATTTTTTTTCGGAAATCAATCTGTGCCATGTCCTCTCCCGCGTGAGAAATACGCTTCCCCGTAAGCGCATGGTAAACTATGCCTTCAAATCGGGCTTATCGCGAGTAAATCTATGAAAATCGGCATCATTGGTGCAATGGAAGAAGAAGTTACGCTGCTGCGTGACAAAATCGAAAACCGTCAAACTATCAGTCTCGGCGGTTGCGAAATCTATACCGGCCAACTGAATGGAACCGAGGTTGCGCTTCTGAAATCGGGCATCGGTAAAGTCGCTGCGGCGCTGGGTGCCACTCTGCTGTTGGAACACTGCAAGCCAGATGTGATTATTAACACCGGTTCTGCCGGTGGCCTGGCACCAACGTTGAAAGTGGGCGATATCGTTGTCTCGGACGAAGCACGTTATCACGACGCGGATGTCACGGCATTTGGTTATGAATACGGTCAGTTACCAGGCTGTCCGGCAGGCTTTAAAGCTGACGATAAACTGATCGCTGCCGCTGAGGCCTGCATTGCCGAACTGAATCTTAACGCTGTACGTGGCCTGATTGTTAGCGGCGACGCTTTCATCAACGGTTCTGTTGGTCTGGCGAAAATCCGCCACAACTTCCCACAGGCCATTGCTGTAGAGATGGAAGCGACGGCAATCGCCCATGTCTGCCACAATTTCAACGTCCCGTTTGTCGTAGTACGCGCCATCTCCGACGTGGCCGATCAACAGTCTCATCTTAGCTTCGATGAGTTCCTGGCTGTTGCCGCTAAACAGTCCAGCCTGATGGTTGAGTCACTGGTGCAGAAACTGGCACATGGCTAAGTCACTGTTCAGGGCGCTGGTCGCCCTGTCTTTTCTCGCGCCACTGTGGCTCAACGCCGCGCCGCGCGTCATCACGCTTTCTCCCGCCAACACTGAACTTGCCTTTGCCGCCGGGATCACGCCGGTTGGGGTCAGCAGCTATTCCGACTATCCTCCACAAGCGCAAAAGATTGAGCAGGTTTCCACCTGGCAGGGGATGAATCTGGAACGCATTGTCGCGCTGAAACCCGATCTGGTGATTGCCTGGCGTGGAGGTAATGCCGAGCGGCAGGTTGACCAGCTGGCTTCGCTGGGAATAAAAGTGATGTGGGTCGATGCGACAAGCATTGAACAAATTGCCAATGCGTTACGTCAACTGGCCCCCTGGAGTCCGCAACCGGATAAGGCCGAACAAGCCGCGCAATCCCTGCTGGATCAGTACGCGCAATTGAAAGCGCAATATGCTGATAAACCTAAAAAACGTGTTTTTCTGCAATTCGGCATTAATCCGCCATTTACCAGTGGAAAAGAGTCGATTCAAAACCAGGTACTCGAAGTTTGTGGCGGAGAAAACATCTTTAAAGACAGCCGGGTTCCCTGGCCGCAAGTTAGCCGCGAACAGGTGTTAGCACGCTCGCCACAGGCGATTGTCATTACAGGCGGACCGGACCAAATTCCTAAAATCAAACAATACTGGGGTGAACAGCTCAAAATTCCCGTTATTCCTCTCACGAGTGACTGGTTTGAACGTGCAAGCCCACGTATTATCCTCGCTGCACAACAGCTCTGTAATGCGCTTTCACAGGTAGATTAGCGCCAGACCTTTTCAGGTGCTCAGTGGGGATTGAACAATGCTCGTCTATTGGCTGGATATAGTCGGCACAGCGGTATTTGCCATCTCCGGCGTTTTGTTAGCCGGAAAATTGCGTATGGACCCTTTTGGTGTTCTGGTACTGGGCGTGGTTACCGCTGTAGGCGGCGGGACAATTCGCGACATGGCGCTGGATCACGGCCCGGTATTTTGGGTGAAAGATCCCACCGATCTGGTCGTTGCAATGGTCACCAGCATGCTGACCATCGTGCTGGTGCGCCAGCCAAGACGCTTACCAAAATGGATGTTGCCGGTGCTGGACGCCGTTGGTCTGGCGGTGTTTGTCGGCATTGGCGTGAATAAAGCCTTTAATGCGGAAGCCGGTCCGTTAATCGCGGTTTGTATGGGCGTCATTACTGGCGTTGGCGGCGGGATCATTCGTGATGTTCTGGCCCGCGAAATCCCCATGATTTTACGTACAGAAATCTACGCAACTGCCTGTATTATCGGCGGTATTGTCCACGCTACGGCTTATTACACATTTTCCGTACCACTGGAAACAGCCAGTATGATGGGCATGGTCGTGACGCTATTGATTCGGCTGGCGGCTATTCGTTGGCATCTTAAGCTACCGACGTTTGCGCTGGATGAGAATGGGCGTTGAAGAGAGAAGATGTGCCGGATAGTTTATCCGGCACATGAACAACAGATTAGATACTAAAGGAAGAACCGCAACCGCAGGTGCTTTTCGCGTTCGGGTTGGTCACGATGAAACGAGAACCTTCCAGACCTTCGGTATAATCAACGGAACCGCCGACCAGATATTGCAGGCTCATCGGATCAACCACCAGGCCAACGCCCTGTTTTTCGATGGTCATATCGCCTTCGTTCACCTGATCATCAAAGGTGAAACCATACTGGAAGCCGCTGCAACCGCCACCGGTGATATACACGCGTAATTTCAGATTCGGGTTATCTTCGTCAGCGATCAGGCTTTTAACTTTGTTGGCTGCTGCGTCGGTAAACTCCAGCGGCAGTGCTACGTCATCACTCATATTTTGCTCCAAACGACATCGGCAATTGGGCAAATTCTAACCCAATAATAATCGCCATTATCTAATACCCTGGTATTTCGTTCAAGTATTCTCGCTGGCTGATGCGGCCTTGCTTCGCGCCAGTTGCTCAGCTTCCTGTTTTGCCAGCGTGCGCGCAAGAATCGCCGAGTATAGCGGTTTCCCGCCGGTAAATTGCGCTAATAGTGTTGCGCCAAGACCGGTAATAATCATTGGCAAAATGAGCTGGTAGTTATCGGTCATCTCCAGAACCAGAATGATCCCCGTTAACGGCGCGCGAATAGATGCCGCCAGTAATGCCCCCATTCCGGCAATAGCAAACGTCCCCGCCTCAAGGTGATATTGCGGAAACAGCTCAACGGCAACCATTCCGAAAGCGGTTCCCAGCACAGTACCCAGCGCCAGCATCGGGGCAAAAATACCGCCCGGCGCGCCGGAAGAGAAGCAGAGTAAGGTGGTAATGACCCGCGCGACGAAGATAAACACCAGCATTCCCATGCTGAAATTCCCCGCGGTAGCGATAGGAATCAGGTTAAAACCGCCGCCCGACGTTGCTGGTGCCACAAACCCCAGCAATCCACACAGACCGCCAATCGCACCGCCCATTAGCACCCATTTGGTAATATTGCCGCCGTGCACACGGTGCAGCAAATCCTGCATCCCCAGCACCCATTTATTAAAAATAGGGCCGAAAATGCCAAAAATAATACCGAGGATCAGATAAAGCCACAGCGTATTAAGCGGCGCATCAGAAAGTTTACCGACGTCAATCAACGCAACTTCATGATTAAAAATCCGGTACATAATGGTCGACATAATGACACCAATAAATACCGCTTTAATCGAAATTAACGTATAGCGAAACTGCGGACGCATCTCTTCGATAATAAACAAAATACCCGCCAGCGGCGCGTTAAAGGCCGCCGCCAGCCCCGCAGCAGCACCGGTTGCCAGCAGCGTATGGCGAGCTTCGTCACCTTTCAGGCGGAAAATATCAAGCACCATACGGCCAATGTTACCGCCGATCTGCACGGTTGGCCCTTCGCGCCCCAACACCATGCCTCCGCCGAGTGTCCCCAGCCCGCCAAAGAACTTCACCGGCAATACACGCCACCAGCGAACGGGACGTTGATCTTCCAGCGCCCCTTCAATTTCCGGGATCCCCGAACCACCTGCTTCCGGCGCGTATTTGCGCACCAAAAAGTAGCCAAACATCGCCAGCACCGCCGAACAGAGAAAAGCGACGGTTAACAGAAGCGGATAATTATCAGCAGTATGTACCAGCGCCCCCATACGTTGGTTCTGCAACCAGGCGACACCTTTGTCAAAAGCAACCGCTGCCAGCCCAACAAGCGTGCCGACGACTGCCGCCATAAACAAAATGGCTAACGGGGTTTTATCGCGCTCAAGAAGTTGGCGAATCAGTTGTCTGCGTCGCAGGCGCGCGGCCTGCGGTGTTTCTAAAGAGGGAGTATCAGTTTTCATCCAATGATCACTTATTGGTCATACAAATAAGATGACGGCATTTTACTCGCACGTTCCATGAAAATCCTTTGCAAAGCGTAATGTTTCAAATGCACAAAACTTTTATACTCTAAGAAATCAGGATTGCACCAGTACAAGCAGCCTGATGTTTGACGAGTATTTAACTTGTTATGAATAACATAGAATAGCAGCCATTCACTTTTTCTACGAATCAGGAACCCTCCATGAGTAAGTCTGAAAATCTTTACAGCGCAGCGCGCGAGCTGATCCCTGGCGGTGTGAACTCCCCTGTTCGCGCCTTTACTGGCGTGGGCGGCACTCCACTGTTTATCGAAAAAGCGGACGGCGCTTATCTGTACGATGTTGATGGCAAAGCCTATATCGATTATGTCGGTTCCTGGGGGCCGATGGTGCTGGGCCATAACCATCCGGCAATCCGCAATGCCGTGATTGAAGCCGCCGAGCGTGGTTTAAGCTTTGGTGCACCAACCGAAATGGAAGTGAAAATGGCGCAACTGGTGACCGAACTGGTCCCAACCATGGATATGGTGCGCATGGTGAACTCCGGCACCGAGGCGACGATGAGCGCCATCCGCCTGGCCCGTGGTTTTACCGGTCGCGACAAAATTATTAAATTTGAAGGTTGTTACCACGGTCACGCTGACTGCCTGCTGGTGAAAGCCGGTTCTGGCGCACTCACGTTAGGCCAGCCAAACTCGCCGGGCGTTCCGGCAGATTTCGCCAAACATACCTTAACCTGTACTTATAACGATCTGGCTTCTGTACGCGCCGCGTTTGAGCAATACCCGCAAGAGATTGCCTGTATTATCGTCGAGCCGGTGGCAGGCAATATGAACTGCGTTCCACCGCTGCCAGAGTTCCTGCCAGGTCTGCGTGCGCTGTGCGACGAATTTGGCGCATTGCTGATCATCGATGAAGTAATGACCGGCTTCCGCGTGGCACTGGCTGGCGCACAGGATTATTACGGTGTGGAACCGGATCTCACCTGCCTGGGCAAAATCATCGGCGGTGGAATGCCGGTAGGCGCATTCGGTGGTCGTCGTGATGTAATGGATGCGCTGGCCCCGACGGGTCCGGTCTATCAGGCGGGTACGCTTTCCGGTAACCCAATTGCGATGGCAGCGGGTTTCGCCTGTCTGAATGAAGTCGCGCAGCCGGGCGTTCACGAAACGTTGGATGAGCTGACATCACGTCTGGCAGAAGGTCTGCTGGAAGCGGCAGAAGAAGCCGGAATTCCGCTGGTCGTTAACCACGTTGGCGGCATGTTCGGTATTTTCTTTACCGACGCCGAGTCCGTGACGTGCTATCAGGATGTGATGGCCTGTGACGTGGAACGCTTTAAGCGTTTCTTCCATATGATGCTGGACGAAGGTGTTTACCTGGCACCGTCAGCGTTTGAAGCGGGCTTTATGTCCGTGGCGCACAGCATGGAAGATATCAATAACACCATCGATGCTGCACGTCGGGTGTTTGCGAAGTTGTGATCCAGCATGGTTTGTCGGATGCGGCGTGAACGCCTTATCCGACCTACGATTCGGGGCCGTTTGTAGGCCCGATAAGACGCGCCAGCGTCGCATCGGGCATCCGTTGTCGCGTAAACGCTTTATCCGTCCAGGCGTACAGGGCCGTTATATGGAAAAATTAACGGCTCTGCTTTCTCAGCAAATAGATAAAATATGGCGCGCCGATAAAGGTCGACAGCAGCCCCGCCGGGATCTGGAACGGAAACAGCACCATCCGCCCACACCAGTCAGCGAACACCAGCAGTAAACCACCCACCAGCGCCGAAATTACGATGTGTGGCATCGTCCGTCGAAAGCCCATCATCCGCGCAATATGCGGTGCCATTAAACCAACAAAACTCAACGGTCCAATAGTCATCGTCGCGGTCGCCGTCAGGCAAGCCGCTAACAGCAGCAGCGCAATTCGCGTCGGCGTCAGCGCCATTCCTACGGCTCGGGCGGTATCACCACCCAGCGGTAAAATGGTCAGCCAGCGGCGGCACAGCGGGGTAATCGCCAGCAAAATCACCATCACAATTCCGGTGCGCCAGACCTGCGCATCGGTCGCGTTGTAGGTCGAACCGGAAATCCAGGTCAGCACTTGCGCCATTCGCGGGTCACCACTTGCCTGCAGCATCATCAAAAGCATGGTGAACGCGGTGCTTAACGCCATCCCCGCCAGTAACATGCGGTGTGGGGAAAATCCACCGCGGCCGGCGGCGATCATAATGATCAACAGCGTCACCGCCGCGCCGAGACTGCCTGCAGGTAACAGCCAGCCAAAGGCATTACCCGGCACCAGAAACAGCATCAACACCACGCCAAACGCCGCGCCGGAGCTAATCCCCAGCACTTCCGGGCTTGCCATCGGGTTTCCGGTCAGTCGCTGAATAATACAGCCCGCCACCGCCAGCATGACGCCCGCAAACAGCGCCGCCATAATTCGCGGCCAGCGCCAGGGCATTAAATCCTCGAGCAACGCCCCGCTCGCCCACGTCCAGCCGTGCGCATCACGACCAAACGACAGCGCCACCACCACAGCCATCAACAGCAGCACGCCGCCCGCGAGGGCAAACGCCAGCACATGTTGGCGTTCAGCCGCGACACGATCGTTGACCTTCATATCCGGCGCGCTAATGCTGCGTAAACGCGGCAACAGCCACAGTAGCAGCGGCGCACCGATCAACGCAGTGACCGAACCGGTGGACACTTCCATCCACACGCGAGTCAGCCAGAGGATGATTTGATCGGAAAGCCAGAGGATCAGCGCACCAATCAACGACGCCAGCATCAGTCGTGGCAGCAGACGCCGCGCCCCCAGCATTTTTGCCAGCAGCGGCGCGAACAACCCGATAAAGCCGATAATCCCCACAGCGTTCACCAGCAGCGCACTGATGACAATCGCCAGCGACAGCGCCGCCAGACGCGCAAGCGACAAGGCCAGCCCGAGATTGCGCGCCACGCCATCATCAAGCCCCATCAGGGTTAACGGACGAAGTAGCAGCAACGTCAGCATCACACCGCCCAGCAACTGCGGCCATAAACGCTCAACACCGCCCCAGTCGGTTTGCGTCAGCGTTCCAGTGCTCCACAGAAACATGCTTTGCAACTGGTCATGATGGAAGATAACCAGTAACTGATTGATTGCCCCACAATAAAGGCTCACTACCAGCCCCGCGAGAATCAGCGTAACCGGCGAAAGCCGTTTCCCCCACGCGACGCCAAAGACAATTAAGCCAACAACGCAAGCCCCTGCCAGCGCAGCAAACTGGCTCGCCATAGCACCGGGGATCGCCCAGAGCGTGGTGACGGTAATCCCCAGTTGCGCGCCTGTAGCAACGCCCAACGTCGTCGGTTCCGCCAGCGGGTTACGCAGCACTTGCTGAAACAGCACGCCCACCAGCCCCAGGCCCGCGCCCACCAGTAGAGAAATCGCCAGACGTGGTAACAAGCTGTAGTGAAAAATCATCTGCTCGATGACGTTAATATCCGGCGACCAGGCGGCCTGCGCCCACTGGCTACGCGGCAGCGCCTGCGAAAAGTTCATCCAGGTCAGCGCCGTAGCGACAATCACCAGCAGCGCCAGCAATAACGCCGGAAAAAGCGCAATTCGTTTACTCACGCTTTACCTCCGATGGCGTTATCCAGAACGCGCACAAAGTGCATTGCCGAGAGCGTCGCACCATAAAACCAGACTGCGGGTACGCGCTGAAAGCGTCCGGCGCGGACAAACGGCATGGCCTGCCACAGCGGGGTTGCCATTAGCGCGTCCATGTCTTTGCTGTTGTCGTGATCAAAACAGAGCACATCAACATCTTTATACGCCGCCAGACGATCGATGCTGACGGCGGTACTGCCCCAGAAGTTGGTTTCCCCTTGCCAGGCATTTGGGATGCCGTACTCATCAAGAATTTCCTGAAACAAGCTGTTTGGACCGAAAACCAGCATATGGCGCGGATCGATAAGCGTCGTCAGCAATAACGGGCGTTCACCACGCTTCACAAAGCGGGGTTTCATGCTGCGGATAAAGTCTTCATAGTGCGCTAAATGCGTTTCTGCTGCGCTTTGCAGGTTAAGTAAATCTGCCATTTCCGTCAGTGACTTACGCGCCATCGCCAGCGGCTGTTTGCCATCGCTGAAGTTAAATCCACGCCCCGGCGCAATACGAGCCAGCATTTCTGGTGAAGGGCCATATCCTGCCGACCAGACCATAAACGACGGTTTCATTTCGGTCAGCAGTTCAAGGTTAGGTTCTGTGCGCAAACCGACGTCGATCACTGAGTCCGGCAATGGTGGTTCGCTGACCCACAGGCGATAGTTGATGGTATCCGCCACGCCGTAAGGCACGATGCCGAGCGCCAGCAGTAATTCCACCGGCAACCACTCCAGCGCCACAATACGATTGGGATCAATAGCCGCCGCGTGGGCGGTATTCATCTGCCATAACAACGGAGAAAGCGCCATCGCCGTTAACAGTCGACGGCGCGAAATAAGAGGTAAGCCGCTCATCAATAAACAAAACTCACAGGTGCAGCACCCGCCGGATGCGGCAAAATACCCATCGGGATGCCATAAATCATTTCGAGGGTTTCGCCGCGCATAATTTCCGCAGGCGTTCCCTGAGCAATCATTTCACCGCCGCGCAGGGCGACCAGATAATCACAATAACGCGCAGCCATATTGATATCGTGCAGCACGGCAATGACCGTCAGGCCACGTTCCTGACTTAAACGATGCACCAGTGCCAGCACATCAACCTGGTGAGCGATATCCAGCGCCGAGGTTGGCTCGTCGAGCAACAGACAACGGCTATCCTGCGCCACCAGCATGGCGATCCACGCCCGCTGACGTTCGCCGCCAGAGAGACTATCGACCAGCCGATGCGCCAGCGGTTTTAAGCCAACCAGCGAGATAGCTTCCTCAACTTTTTCGCGATCTGCCGCACCAAAGCGCCCCAGCGCGCCATGCCACGGGTAACGACCAATCGCCACCAGTTCACGCACGGTCATCCCTTCTGCCGGAGGAAGCTGCTGCGGCAAATAAGCCACTTTGCGGGCAAACGCTTTGCTGCTCCAGCTTTCCAGCGGCTGGGCATCAAGAAGAATCTCCCCTTCTGACGGAGGCTGATGACGGCCAAGCATTTTGAGCAGAGTGGATTTACCAGAACCGTTGTGACCAATCAGACCGGTCACTTTCCCGGCAGGAAAGGTTAACGACAGCGGATGCAAAAGCGTGCGCCCGGGCACACGAAAGGAGATATTACGCAGTGCAAAAGTGGTATCGGAATGATTCGTGTATTCCTGCATAACAGCCAACTTGTGAAATGGGCACGGAAATCCGTGCCCCAAAAGAGAAATTAGAAACGGAAGGTTGCGGTTGCAACGACCTGACGTTCTGCGCCCCAGAAGCAGCCATAAGTGTTAAAGCAGCTGGCGACGTATTCACGATCGAACAGGTTGTTAACATGCAGCGCCACGTTGGAGCCCGCCATGCCGACTCGCGCCAGATCATAACGCACTAACGCATCCACGACCGTATAACTTCCCACTTTAAAGGAGTTAGCCGGATCACCATAGCTGGAGCCAGTATAACGACCACCGGTGCCCAGCGTCAGACCTGAAAGCGGACCGTCAAAGAAGGTATAGTCAGCCCACAGCGAAGCCATGTGTTTTGGCACCTGTGCAGGCGTATTGCCTTTATAGGTAGTATCGGTGGTGTATTCCGCATCGGTGTAAGTATAAGAACCGACTACGTTAACACTCGCCGACAGCGCCGCTTTCGCTTCGATTTCTACGCCACGTGCGCGGATCTCGCCACCTTCAACCGAGAAGAAGGAACCCTCAGGGTCCGCCATCAGGTTGTTGGTTTTAGTGAGATTATACACGGCACCAGTAACTACAATCGGACGATCTTCCGGTACATATTTCACGCCGACTTCATACTGCTTACCTTTAGACGGTGCGAAAATATTACCATCCTTCCCAACTTGCGAAGAAGGTTCAAACGATTCGCTATAGCTGAAGTAAGGTGTTACACCATTATCAAACAGGTAGTTAACACCACCACGCCAGGTAAACTGTTTGTCATCACGTTTATCGGTCGTCCCGGCAACGCGGTTAAGAGATTCTTGATCTGCCCAGTCATAACGACCGCCCAGGGTGACCAGCACTTTATCCCACTGCGCCTGATCCTGAACATAAACGCCCGTTTGTTTCTGTTTATTCAGAATGCGGTAAGGGCCGGAGTTTGCCGGATCTTTGGCATTGAAGTCGAAATCGGTATTCATCGGATTGTACAGATTGAGCAGTGGCACAGAGTCGTCGTAACCAAACCAGGCGTTGATGTCATTACGCATACGCATAAAGTCGACACCGGTCAGCAGGGTGTGGTCGATATCGCCAGTGGCAAACTTGCTCTGCAACTGGGTATCAACGGAGAAGTTTTGCAGCTTCTCATCATCAACGACGTATTTACGTGCCAGATAATGGCCTTTATCCGCTGGCGCTAATGCCGCACACTGTTTGCTGTAAGCATTCGCCGGATCGGAGCAGACGCCGTAACCATAAACGCTGTTTTGCGAGGTTTTGTTTTCAGCAAAGCGCAGGTTCTGACGCACAGTAAAGGTGTCGTTAAATTCGTGATCGAAGCTGTAGCCGACCATCTTCTCATTACGAGAATAGGTGTTGTTCTTCGCCCCTTCATTAAAGTCTGTCGGCAGACGCTTACCGTTCGGCAGCGGCTCAACGGTTCCCTCTTTCGGCAACCAGCCGTAATAACCGGTTTCCGGCTCGTTCTGGAAGTAAGAAAGGAAGGTAAAATTGGTTTTATCATCCGGACGCCAGGTGAACGCCGGTGCAATAGCATAACGCTGCTCTTCTGACCCTTTCTGCTGGGCATTGGCAGAACGCGCAAGACCGGTCAGGCGATAAGAGTAAACACCGTCATCATCCAACGAATCGCTAAAGTCAAAACCAGTCTGGAACAGGCTGTCAGTACCGGCTTTAAACTGAACTTCTTTCAGCGGTTCGGTGGTCGGACGCTTGCTGACCATATTCAACAGGCCGCCAGGACTGCTTTTACCGTAAAGCACGGAAACCGGGCCACGCATAATTTCAGCGCGTTCCAGCATATACGGGTCAATGACCGCATCGTTATAGAAGTTGCCCTGCAACTTCAGGCCATTCAGATAGTTATTCTGGCTTTGGCCTTCTGCCGCAAAGCCGCGAATGATCAGGTGGTCATAGGTGTTGGATGCGCCACGCGTACCAACAGAGACACCCGGCGTGTAGCTAAGCGCTTCTTTTACCGACTTCGGCTGATGCAGCGCCATCTCTTCGGCGGTCACAACAGAAATAGACTGTGGCACTTTTTGAATCGGCGTATCGGTTTTAGTGCCGGTAGCAGACTGTCGCGCCGCAATAGTTGCAGCAGGCCCCCATGCGCTTTCTTGCGGCGCAGGTGCAGCGGTAACGGTGATAGTGTCTTCTTTCGGTTCAACCGCTGCCTGTGCATAAACAGACATGCCGCTAACCGCTGTGGCTACTACAACTGCGATTTTACGCAGTGAGTGTTTTGGCTGAGCAGTTTTGGAACGCGCCATTGGTATATCTCTGATGTAAAGTGAATGATAACGTAAACGAGAATGATTATTATAAAGATAAGATAATATTCGAAACGCTGGCGGGTTCGCAAGCGGTACGCAATCTGAGCGTTCCTGAAGGGTTAATAAACAACCAGATGAAAAGAAAGGGTTAATATCTTAGATGGGATGTTATTTTACCGGATGGCAACTCGCCATCCGGTATTTCACGCTTAGATGTTAATTACTACCAAACATATCCTTGATCCAACCGGCTACACCGTCGCTGTCTTTCTGCTCTTGCTGAGCAGGTTGCTGTTGCGGCTGTTGCTGCGGCTGAGAAGACTGATCAAACGGATTGCCTGACGGCTGCTGCTGCATCTCGCTCTGCTGGCACAGCGATTGCGGATCGCTGGTCCAGACCGGCAAGATACGCATGCCACCGCTGCAAACAAAGTTGCCGTCGTAGTCCACGCCCATATCTGCAATATCTTCTGGCGGAACAAGATTCAGCGGCGTTGGCGTCTGGTTAGCCAGATAACGCTGATAAATCGACATTGCCCCGCTGGCACCATACAGTTTGGTCGGCTGGTTGTTATCACGGCCGACCCAGGTGATGGTCACCGTGCTGCCGTCAATGCCCGCAAACCAGGTATCTACGTTATTGTTGGTAGTCCCTGTTTTCCCTGCCAGATGCAGGTTCGGGTATTTCGCCCCAAGCTGACGACCCGTACCGCGTTGTACCACCTGCTGCATGGTCCATAGTGTCAGATACGCCGCCTGCGCCGGAACAGCGCGTTCCGCCTGCGGGAAGCTCTGATACAGCACTTTGCCATCTTCCGCGATTACCGAACGCAGCGCAGAAAGCGGTGCACGGTTACCACCGCTGGCGATGGTCTGGAATGCCTGCGCCACTTCGATTGGCGTTAAGTTCAACGCCCCCAGCAGCATTGCCGGAACCGGATGCAACTGATCTTTCGGTACGCCCAGTTTAATCCAGGTCTCCGTAACCGCAGGCAGCCCCAGCGCCATCCCCAGATTTACCGTCGGCACGTTCATCGAACGGGTCAACGCATCCACCAGCATCACTCTGCCGCTTTCGCTATAACGACGGTCATCATTCTGCGGTGACCAGACCTGGCCATTCGGCTGACGCAGCGCAATTGGCGCATCCGCAATCCACGTATTCAGACGATAGATTTTCGGCTGGCTTAAGGCCGTCAGATAAGTCGCTGGTTTTGCAAGGGAACCAATCGAACGACGCGCCTGCATCGCACGGTTGTAGCCCGCAAACTGCGGCTCAGAACCTCCGACCATCGCACGAACTTCACCACTAAAGCGGTCGACGACCACAATCGCAGTTTCAAGATCGCTCAACTTACGCTGTTTCTTCAGTGCCGGAATGCCTTCCACGGCGGCTTTTTCTGCCGCGTCCTGGGCCACCGAGTCAAAGGTAGTGAAGATCTTCACGCCGGAGAGATCTTTTACCTTATCGCCCAGTTTTGCCTGCAGCTCCTGACGCACCAGTTGCATAAAGGCTGGCTGAGGAGAGATCACCCCACCGCGCGGCTGAACCCCCAGCGGACGGGCACTCAACATGTCATAGAGTTCTTGATCAATAATCTGTTGCTGTTGCAGCAGACGCAGCACCAGATTACGTCGCTCCAGCGCCAGTTTTGGGTTACGCCACGGGTTGTAGATGGACGCCCCTTTCACCATACCGACTAACAGCGCCTGCTGGTCGAGGCTTAGCTCTTCTACCGGGCGACCAAAGTAATACAAGCTTGCCAGCGGGAAGCCGCGGATTTCGTTGTCGCCGCTCTGACCGAGATACACCTCGTTCATATACAGCTCAAGAATACGGTCTTTGCTGTAACGCGCGTCCATGATCAGCGCCATATAAGCTTCGTTCGCTTTACGCCAGTAAGAACGCTCGCTGGAGAGGAACAGGTTTTTCACCAGCTGTTGCGTCAGCGTACTCGCACCCTGTACCGTGCGTCCGGCGGTCAGGTTTGCCAGCACCGCACGTCCGATTGAGTAGAGACTGATTCCATCATGCTCGTAAAAATGACGGTCTTCTGTCGCCAGCAAAGTATCCACCAGCAAATCCGGGAAACCACTGCGCGGCACAAACAGACGCTGCTCACCGTTTGGCGAAGAGATCATGGTGATCAGACGCGGATCAAGACGGAAGAAACCGAACTGACGGTTGTTCTCCATATTGACGATCGTCGCCAGATGATCGCCATCAAAGGTCAGACGCGCGCGCACCTGTCCTTCTTTACTGTCCGGGAAATCAAACGGACGGCGAATCATCTCAATGCTGTTGGCCTGCACGGTAAATTCGCCAGGACGGGTCATTTTCGACACCTGACGATACTGGGTCGCCTCCAGCAGCTTCACCATCTCGTTCTTGCTGATGGTCATGTCTGGCTCAAGATTGACCATTCGGCCATAAACTGCCGCAGGCAGTTGCCAGACCTTGCCATCAATACGGCTACGAATTTTTTGATCGAGATAAACGCCGTAAATGGCGATCAGCACGGCAAAAACGATAGCCAGTTTTAGCAGTAGCCATAGCCAGCCGCGTTTGCCACGAGGCTTACGCCCTTTGCCTTTGCCCTTACCTTTGCGCGGCATCGGTTCTTCATCCTCATAGTCATCATAATCGTCGTAATCATCGTCATCTTCGTAACGACGACGGCTTACCTTTTGTTTGACCGGACGCGTCGGTTTCCCTTTGCGTCCAATTGGCTCGCGGTCATTCCCGGCCATGCTTTTTCTCCGCAATATTCAGGCGCAAAAGCCCGATTTTCTGTTCTTCTGTTACAAGACAGAAGAAGATATCTCTCAAAATTTGTGCTCGATCGGTCCCCTCTCCCTTGGGGGAGAGGGTTAGGGTGAGGGTGAACGTGCGCGCTGATGCCCTCACCCCGGCCCTCTCCCACAGGGAGAGGGAGAAAACCAACCTTACGAATACTTTTTCGTCCGTCGCGTCGGTGCAGTATTTGCCGGGTCGTCCGGCCAGACATGTTTGGGATAACGCCCTTTCATCTCTTTTTGCACCTCACGGTACGCTCCTTTCCAGAAGGCGCTCAAATCTCGTGTGATTTGTAATGGCCTTTGGGCAGGTGAAAGCAACTCCAGCACCAGCGGCACGCGCCCCTGGGCGATCGTCGGATTGGTGGCCTCGCCAAACATCTCTTGCATTCTCACCGCCAGCGCGGGCGGGTTATCTTCATGATAACGAATGGCGATCCGGCTTCCCGTCGGCACAGTGTAATGCGCAGGCAATTCACTATCCAGACGTTGCTGCATTCCCCAATCAAGTAATCCGCGTAGTGCCTGATAAATGTCGAGTGATTTCAGGCCGCGTAGTGAATGTACGCCAGTCATATGTGGCAGCAGCCACGTTTCCAGCGCTGCCAATAAACTTTCATCATCAACCGCTGGCCAGTCATATTCCGGCAACCACTTTGCGGCGCATAACAAACGCAAGCGTAGCTGTTCCGCTTCCGCCGTCCAGTTGAGCACGCTTAAACCTTTATCACGGATGCCATTAAGCATCGCCTGATGCAACTCGTCTTCTGACGGTTTCGCCAGCGGCTGCACTTTCACCGTCAACTGACCGATTTGTAGCCGACGCCAGGCTTTCAGCGTACCTTGCGCGTCATCCCACTCCACAGTGTCAGACTGCTGTACCAGCTGCGGGCAGCGTTGTACTAACTCATCAATATCGACCGGCAGCGCCAGTAAAATCCGCGCATCCGGCGAGGCGCTGCCCTGCAATAATAACGGTGCGATCAACCATTCGTGGCGGCTTAGCGCGTCGTTGGCATCGAGCATCGCTCCCATGCCGTTTGCCAGTTGATAGCGTCCATCTTGCCCACGGCGACGAGCAATGCGATCGGCAAACGCCCCGGCAAGTAGCGGCGCGATAAGCGAACTGTCTGCCTCACCGCCACGTACGTTTAAGCGTTTTAACAGTTGCTGACTACGTTGCTGCCAGGCTGGTTGATTGCGCGAAAACGCCACGCCCAGGTCACTATTGCCCATCCGTGGCGGCTCTTCGAGAATGGCGGCAATTTTTGCCGCGGTAGCAGCTTCGTCGTCGTTCTTCGCGCTAACCAGCATTGCCGCTAAACGCGGATCGTTACCCAGCGCTGCCATTTTTTGCCCCTGCGCACTAAGCCGTTCACCCTCCAGCGCCCCCAGCATTTGTAACAGGCGTTTCGCGGCCAGTAGATTCACCGTTGGCGGTTGATCCAGCCAGCTCATCTGCGCCGGATCGCTGCATCCCCATTGCAGTAATTCCATCAGCAAACCGGAAAGATCGCTTTGTAAGATTTCCGGTTCACTTTGCGCGGCAGCGCGTTCTGCTTGTTCCTTGGCGATTAAATGCAGGCAGATACCCGGCTCCAGACGCCCGGCGCGCCCGGCACGCTGCGTCATGGATGCCTGGCTAACGCGTTGAGTAATCAGTCGCGTAAGCCCCGTGCGCGGATCAAAACGCGCCACACGCTCCTGGGCACAATCCACCACCAGACGAATACCTTCAATGGTTAAACTGGTTTCAGCAATATTGGTCGCCAGCACCACTTTGCGCATCCCTTGCGGTGCCGGGAGGATCGCTTTTCGCTGATCGTTCAGCGACAACGCGCCATACAGCGGGCAGAGCAATACATCACTGCCGATGCGCGAAGCCAGTTGTTCCTGCACACGCTGAATTTCTCCGACGCCAGGTAAAAATAACAGTAATGATCCGCTTTCCTGACGCACCATTTCAGCGGTGGCTACCGCAACGGCATCGTCAAAACGCTGATGCGCGGGCAGCGGTAAATAACGGCGTTCAACCGGAAACGAGCGCCCTTCTGAGATGACGACGGGCGCTTCTGGCAGCATTTGCTGCAAGCGGTCGTTGTCCAGCGTAGCCGACATAATTAGCAGTTTAAGGTCATCACGCAGACCTTGTTGCACATCGAGTAACAGCGCCAACGCCAAATCCGCCTGCAAGCTACGCTCATGAAATTCATCAAGGATCACCAATCCAACACCGCTCAACTCCGGGTCACGCTGGATCATCCGCGTCAGCACGCCTTCGGTAACTACTTCCAGGCGGGTATTCGGCCCGACGCAGTTTTGCGCACGCATCCGGTAGCCAACGGTATCGCCTGGCTTTTCGTTAAGCAGCTCCGCCAGCCGTTGCGCGACGTTACGCGCCGCCAGACGACGCGGCTCCAGCAGGATAATTTTCCCGTTAATGCCGGGATGCGCCAGCAGTTGCAGCGGCAGCCAGGTTGATTTCCCGGCTCCGGTCGGCGCACTTAATAATATCTGCGGCGCACAATCGAGAGCGGTAAGTAATTCAGGTAAGACGGCAGCAACGGGCAACGACGACACAAAACGCTCCAGAGGGTTAACATTCTTCGCGGCACATTGTAGCATCGCGGTAATTCATAACCGAGTGCCTCACATGTCTGAACCGCAACGTCTGTTCTTTGCTATCGACTTACCTGCAGAAATCCGCGAACAGATTATCCACTGGCGCGCCAAACACTTCCCACCTGAGGCGGGACGTCCGGTCGCCGCCGATAATTTGCATCTGACTCTGGCATTTTTAGGCGAAGTGAGCGCCGAGAAAGAGAAGGCGCTTTCTCTTTTAGCCGGACGGATTCGTCAACCTGGTTTCACACTCACGCTTGATGACGCCGGACAATGGCTGCGTTCGCGTGTGGTGTGGTTAGGGATGCGTCAGCCTCCACGCGGCTTAATCCAGCTGGCGAATATGCTCCGTTCACAGGCTGCCCGCAGCGGTTGTTTTCAAAGCAATCGTCCGTTTCATCCACATATTACCTTATTGCGCGACGCCAGCGAGGCGGTGACAATCCCGCCGCCGGGTTTTAACTGGTCTTATGCGGTGACGGAGTTCACCCTTTACGCCTCCTCGTTTGCCCGTGGACGCACACGCTACACGCCGCTAAAACGCTGGGCGCTAACGCAATAACAAGGATTGTCGCAATGGAATTTTCTCCCCCTCTACAGCGCGCGACGCTAATTCAGCGTTACAAACGTTTTTTAGCCGATGTGATCACACCCGATGGTCGCGAATTAACGCTACACTGCCCGAATACGGGTGCGATGACCGGTTGTGCAACGCCTGGCGATACCGTCTGGTATTCGACTTCAGACAACACCAAACGGAAATACCCACACACCTGGGAATTAACTCAAAGCCAGAGCGGCGCATTTATTTGCGTCAACACGCTTTGGGCTAACAGGTTGACGAAAGAGGCTATCCTTAATGAATCAATTTCAGAACTGTCAGGCTATAGCTCGCTGAAAAGCGAAGTAAAATACGGCGCAGAACGCAGCCGTATTGACTTTATGTTGCAGGCGGATTCGCGTCCAGACTGCTATATTGAAGTGAAATCGGTTACGTTAGCGGAGAACGAACAGGGATATTTTCCCGATGCGGTCACTGAACGAGGTCAGAAACACCTTCGGGAGTTGATGAGCGTAGCGGCTGAAGGCCAGCGTGCGGTTATCTTTTTCGCCGTGCTGCATTCAGCCATTACACGGTTTTCACCCGCGCGCCACATCGATGAGAAATACGCGCAACTATTGTCAGAAGCTCAACAGAGGGGGGTAGAAATTCTGGCTTACAAAGCGGAAATTTCTGCTGAAGGCATGGCTCTTAAAAAATCACTGCCGGTTACATTGTAGTAAAGTAAGTAACTGGTTAATTTACATTCTGGTCGCGTGCGCAAATACGCTTTTCCTCACACAGTTGTCAAGTGTTACGTTTAGATAATTGCTATCCGGAAAAGCATCTGCTATTTATAGCGGCCTCATTTTTCCCCCGAACATGGGGATCGATAGTGCGTGTTAAGGAGAAGCAACATGCAAGAAGGGCAAAACCGTAAAACATCGTCCCTGAGTATTCTCGCCATCGCTGGGGTGGAACCATATCAGGAGAAGCCGGGCGAAGAGTATATGAATGAAGCCCAGCTGGCGCACTTCCGTCGTATTCTGGAAGCATGGCGTAATCAACTCAGGGATGAAGTCGATCGCACCGTTACACATATGCAGGATGAAGCAGCCAACTTCCCGGACCCGGTAGACCGTGCAGCCCAGGAAGAAGAGTTCAGCCTCGAACTGCGTAACCGCGATCGCGAGCGTAAGCTGATCAAAAAGATCGAGAAGACGCTGAAAAAAGTGGAAGACGAAGATTTCGGCTACTGCGAATCCTGCGGTGTTGAAATTGGTATTCGCCGTCTGGAAGCGCGCCCGACAGCCGATCTGTGCATCGACTGCAAAACGCTGGCTGAAATTCGCGAAAAACAGATGGCTGGCTAATTACAGCCGTTCCATCACGTTTACCACAGGCGGGAAATGCTCCCGCCTTATTTTTTGTTCAAAGAGATGACAGACACACAGTATATTGGCCGCTTCGCCCCCTCTCCTTCCGGCGAGCTTCATTTTGGCTCTCTGATCGCCGCGCTCGGCAGCTATTTGCAGGCTCGCGCCCGGCAAGGTCGCTGGCTGGTACGCATAGAAGATATCGACCCGCCTCGTGAAGTTCCCGGTGCCGCAGAAACTATCCTGCGCCAGCTGGAACATTACGGTCTGCACTGGGACGGCGATGTTCTCTGGCAATCGCAACGTCACGACGCCTATCGTGAAGCACTCGCCTGGTTACATGAACAAGGACTAAGTTATTACTGCACCTGTACGCGTGCGCGTATTCAAAGCATTGGCGGTATTTACGACGGTCATTGCCGGGTGTTGCATCATGGACCAGACAACGCCGCAGTGCGTATCCGCCAGCAGCATCCGGTCACGCAATTTACTGACCAGCTGCGCGGCATTATTCACGCCGACGAAAAACTGGCACGGGAAGATTTTATCATTCATCGCCGTGATGGGTTGTTCGCCTACAACCTGGCTGTTGTGGTTGATGATCATTTCCAGGGCGTTACAGAAATAGTGCGTGGGGCTGATCTGATTGAACCAACAGTAAGGCAAATCTCGCTGTACCAGCTTTTTGGCTGGAAAGTGCCAGATTACATTCATCTGCCGCTGGCGCTTAATCCACAAGGCGCTAAACTTTCCAAGCAGAATCATGCGCCTGCGTTGCCGAAAGGCGATCCACGCCCGGTACTAATCGCGGCACTTCAATTTCTGGGGCAGCAGGCAGAAGCACACTGGCAGGATTTCAGCGTCGAGCAAATCCTTCAGTCAGCCGTCAAAAACTGGCGGCTTACCGCCGTGCCCGAGTCGGCAATTGTAAATTCAACATTCTCAAATGCGTCATGCTGAGCTATGATTAGCCGCTATTTTTTTGTCCTGAATGATGTTTGACACTACCGAGGTGTACTATTTTTACCCGAGTCGCTAATTTTTGCCGCAAGGTGCTAAGCCGCGAGGAAAGCGAGGCTGAACAGGCAGTCGCCCGTCCACAGGTGACGGTGATCCCGCGTGAGCAGCATGCTATTTCCCGCAAAGATATCAGTGAAAATGCCCTGAAGGTAATGTACAGGCTCAATAAAGCGGGATACGAAGCCTGGCTGGTTGGCGGCGGCGTGCGCGACCTGTTACTTGGCAAAAAGCCGAAAGATTTTGACGTAACCACTAACGCCACGCCTGAGCAGGTGCGCAAACTGTTCCGTAACTGCCGCCTGGTGGGTCGCCGTTTCCGTCTGGCTCATGTAATGTTTGGCCCGGAGATTATCGAAGTTGCGACCTTCCGTGGACACCACGAAGGTAACGTCAGCGACCGCACGACCTCCCAACGCGGGCAAAACGGCATGTTGCTGCGCGACAACATTTTCGGCTCCATCGAAGAAGACGCCCAGCGCCGCGATTTCACTATCAACAGCCTCTATTACAGCGTAGCGGATTTTACCGTCCGTGATTACGTTGGCGGTATGAAGGATCTGAAGGACGGCGTTATCCGTCTGATTGGTAACCCGGAAACGCGCTACCGTGAAGATCCGGTACGTATGCTGCGCGCGGTACGTTTTGCCGCCAAATTGGGTATGCGCATCAGCCCGGAAACCGCAGAACCGATCCCTCGCCTCGCTACCCTGTTGAACGATATCCCACCGGCACGCCTGTTTGAAGAATCGCTTAAACTGCTACAAGCGGGCTACGGTTACGATACCTATAAGCTGTTGTGTGAATATCATCTGTTCCAGCCGCTGTTCCCGACCATTACCCGCTACTTCACGGAAAATGGCGACAGCCCGATGGAGCGGATCATTGAACAGGTGCTGAAGAATACCGATACGCGTATCCATAACGATATGCGCGTGAACCCGGCGTTCCTGTTTGCCGCCATGTTCTGGTACCCACTGCTGGAGACGGCACAGAAGATTGCCCAGGAAAGCGGCCTGACCTATCACGACGCTTTCGCGCTGGCGATGAACGACGTGCTGGACGAAGCCTGCCGTTCACTGGCAATCCCGAAACGTCTGACGACGTTAACCCGCGATATCTGGCAGTTGCAGTTGCGTATGTCCCGTCGTCAGGGTAAACGCGCATGGAAACTGCTGGAGCATCCTAAGTTCCGTGCGGCTTATGACCTGTTGGCCTTGCGAGCTGAAGTTGAACGTAACGCTGAACTGCAGCGTCTGGTGAAATGGTGGGGTGAGTTCCAGGTTTCCGCGCCACCAGATCAAAAAGGGATGCTTAACGAGTTGGATGAAGAGCCGTCACCGCGTCGCCGTACTCGTCGTCCACGCAAACGCGCACCGCGTCGTGAGGGTACCGCATGACAGTGGCGTATATTGCCATAGGCAGCAATCTGGCCTCTCCGCTGGAGCAGGTCAATGCTGCCCTGAAAGCATTAGGCGATATCCCTGAAAGCCACATTCTTGCCGTTTCTTCGTTTTACCGCACCCCACCGCTGGGGCCGCAAGATCAACCCGATTACCTCAACGCCGCCGTGGCGCTTGAAACTTCGCTCGCCCCGGAAGAGTTACTCAACCATACACAGCGCATAGAACTGCAACAGGGTCGTGTTCGTAAAGCTGAACGCTGGGGACCACGCACGCTGGATCTCGATATCATGCTGTTTGGTAATGAAGTGATAAATACCGAACGCCTGACCGTTCCGCACTACGATATGAAGAATCGTGGATTTATGCTGTGGCCGCTGTTTGAGATTGCACCGGAGCTGGCGTTTCCTGATGGGGAGACGTTGCGTGAAGTCTTACATACAAGAGCATTTGACAAATTAAGCAAATGGTAATTTATTTATATTACGAATATAAATATTTTCTGAAAATCATACATCCTCTCTTTCCTTAATAAAAATTTTAGTTTAAACATTTTTGCAGAAACATAATATAATTTCCCGCAGATAAATGTCAATCCCATCGCCATACCCTAACCAATTGCACTTGTGAATTTATTTTTGCTTAATTTTGAATTAAGAAAATTTAATTTGTTCAAAAGCCCTTAAAGTGCACAATAGGCGTCCTAATGAACAATGGTTGTAAATTTTGGTAACAAATATCATTGCTCATTAATATCTAGCATCTGCTTATAACATTTGTGTCATGAATAGTCATTCTTCAAACCAGTAGTCTGACTAATGGAATTTTATTCAAGGATTTTTATGTCTAAAAAATTAGGTTTTGCCCTGTCTGGTCTTATGCTGGCAATGGTTGCAGGTACTGCTTCTGCTGATATGGATGGTGGTCAGTTAAATATCAGTGGTCTGGTTGTTGATAACACCTGTGAAACCCGCGTTGACGGCGGTAATAAAGATGGTCTGATCCTGCTGCAAACTGCCACTGTTGGTGAAATCGATGCTGGCGTACTGAATGACACCGTTGGCGCTAAAGCTAAACCTTTCAGCATCACCGTTGACTGCAGCAAAGCAAATCCGAATCCAGGTAGCACGGCTAAAATGACCTTCGGTTCTGTTTTCTTTGGTAACAGCAAAGGGACTTTGAACAACGACATGTCTATTAACAACCCATCTGACGGCGTTAATATCGCTCTGCACAATATTGATGGTTCCACTATCAAACAGGTTCAAATTAACAACCCTGGCGATGTGTATACTAAAGCCCTGGATGCAACGACAAAATCTGCTGTTTATGATTTTAAAGCGTCTTACGTTCGTGCCGTCGCAGACCAAACAGCAACTGCTGGTTATGTAAAAACTAACACTGCATACACCATTACTTATCAGTAAGTATTCACCAATTAAATTGATTGAATGAATATACAGGGAATAGTATTAATAATTTCTATTTTTATATTATTCCCTGTTTTAATTAACTCTGTCAGGGATGGTTTATGTTTTTTAACACCAAACATACAACAGCTTTATGCTTCGTAACCTGTATGGCTTTTAGTTCATCGTCTATTGCGGACATTGTCATTTCGGGTACTCGCGTAATATATAAAAGCGATCAAAAAAGTGTCAACGTACGTCTGGAAAATAAAGGGAATAACCCGTTGCTTGTCCAGAGTTGGTTAGATACTGGCGATGACAACGCTGAGCCTGGCAGTATTACAGTCCCTTTTACTGCCACGCCGCCAGTATCGCGTATTGATGCCAAACGTGGGCAAACAATCAAATTAATGTACACAGCCAGCACCTCACTGCCTAAAGACAGAGAGAGCGTGTTCTGGTTTAACGTACTGGAAGTTCCACCAAAACCAGATGCAGAAAAGGTCGCGAATCAAAGCCTGCTGCAACTGGCATTTCGCACACGTATAAAACTTTTCTATCGCCCGGATGGATTGAAGGGAAATCCCTCTGAAGCCCCGTTAGCCCTGAAGTGGTTCTGGTCAGGTTCAGAAGGTAAGGCGTCATTACGAGTGACCAATCCAACCCCTTACTACGTCTCTTTTAGCAGTGGTGATTTAGAAGCCAGCGGTAAACGCTATCCGATTGATGTGAAAATGATTGCACCATTTAGTGATGAGGTCATGAAAGTCAATGGCCTTAATGGCAAAGCGAATTCTGCAAAAGTGCATTTTTACGCCATTAATGACTTTGGTGGCGCAATTGAAGGTAATGCCAGGCTGTAATCAGGCAAGGATATAATTCCGCAGGAAGCATAGCGTGACTATAGAATATACTAAAAATTATCATCATCTGACCCGTATCGCCACGTTTTGCGCGCTGCTGTATTGCAATAGTGCTTTCAGTGCTGAACTCGTTGAATATGACCATACCTTCCTGATGGGGCAGAATGCATCTAATATTGATCTCAGCCGGTACAGTGAAGGTAACCCCGCTATACCGGGTGTTTACGACGTCAGTGTTTATGTCAACGACCAACCAATCATTAACCAAAGTATTACATTTGTCGCAGTTGAAGGAAAAAAGAACGCCCAGGCTTGTATCACATTAAAGAATTTATTGCAGTTTCATATTAATTCTCCCGATATAAATAACGAAAAAGCCGTTCTGCTTGCCCGGGATGAAACGCTCGGCAATTGCCTCAATTTGACGGAAATTATCCCTCAGGCTTCCGTTCGTTATGACGTCAACGATCAACGTCTGGATATAGACGTTCCTCAAGCCTGGGTAATGAAAAATTACCAAAACTATGTTGATCCCTCGTTATGGGAAAATGGCATTAATGCGGCCATGTTGTCATACAACCTCAATGGATATCATAGTGAAACCCCTGGTCGAAGAAATGACAGCATTTATGCTGCTTTTAACGGTGGGATGAATTTAGGTGCATGGCGACTGCGTGCTTCAGGCAACTACAACTGGATGACCGATTCTGGCAGTAATTATGATTTTAAGAATCGGTATGTTCAGCGTGATATCGCCTCGCTGCGTTCTCAACTCATTCTTGGTGAGTCTTATACGACGGGCGAAACCTTTGATTCCGTCAGTATCCGAGGCATTCGCTTATACAGTGACAGCCGCATGTTGCCTCCGACATTAGCCAGTTTTGCGCCTATCATTCATGGCGTTGCTAATACCAACGCTAAAGTCACTATTACGCAAGGTGGCTATAAGATTTATGAAACGACGGTGCCACCAGGCGCTTTCGTCATTGATGATCTGAGTCCGTCAGGGTACGGCAGCGATCTTATTGTTACTGTCGAAGAATCCGATGGCTCAAAGCGGACATTCTCGCAACCTTTTTCATCGGTCGTTCAAATGTTACGCCCAGGCGTTGGACGTTGGGATATTAGCGGTGGTCAGATTTTAAAAGATGATATTCAGGATGAGCCTAATTTATTTCAGGCCAGCTACTACTATGGTTTGAATAACTACCTGACGGGTTATACCGGTATTCAGCTTACTGATAATAATTATACTGCCGGGTTGTTAGGTCTTGGTCTGAATACTTCAGTCGGTGCATTTTCTTTCGATGTGACTCACTCAAATGTTCGTATACCGGATGATAAAACATATCAGGGACAAAGTTATCGTGTTTCCTGGAACAAGTTATTCGAAGAAACAAGTACTTCACTGAATATCGCAGCCTATCGCTATTCGACACAGAATTACCTTGGTCTTAATGATGCACTAACTCTAATTGATGAAGTGAAACATCCCGAACAAGATCTTGAACCGAAATCCATGCGTAATTACTCGCGCATGAAAAACCAGGTTACGGTCAGTATTAACCAACCGTTGAAATTTGAGAAAAAAGATTACGGTTCATTTTATCTTTCCGGAAGTTGGTCCGATTACTGGGCTTCCGGACAAAATCGTAGCAATTACTCTATTGGCTACAGTAACAGTGCATCCTGGGGCAGCTACAGTGTCAGTGCACAGCGTTCATGGAATGAAGACGGCGACACTGACGATAGCGTTTATCTCAGTTTCACCATTCCTATTGAAAAATTACTTGGCACTGAACAACGTAATTCAGGTTTCCAGAGTATTGACACGCAACTAAGCAGTGACTTTAAGGGTAATAACCAACTCAACGTCAGTAGCAGTGGCTATAGCGATAACGCTCGCGTCAGTTATAGCGTGAATACTGGCTATACGATGAATAAAGCCAGCAAAGATTTGAGTTATGTTGGGGGTTATGCCAGCTATGAGTCACCGTGGGGAACGCTGGCAGGTTCAATTTCTGCAAATAGCGATAACAGCCGTCAAGTTTCTCTCAGCACCGACGGTGGTTTTGTATTGCATAGCGGCGGCCTGACCTTCAGCAATGACAGTTTTAGCGACTCCGATACACTGGCGATAGTTCAGGCACCAGGTGCTCAAGGGGCGCGAATAAATTACGGCAACAGTACTATCGATCGATGGGGTTATGGTGTCACCAGTGCTCTTTCTCCTTATCATGAAAACCGTATCGCGCTGGATATCAACGATCTTGAGAACGATGTTGAATTAAAAAGTACCAGTGCTGTTGCTGTGCCGCGTCAGGGTTCAGTCGTCTTTGCTGATTTTGAAACCGTGCAAGGGCAATCAGCCATTATGAACATCACACGAAGTGATGGTAAAAATATTCCATTTGCTGCAGATATTTATGATGAGCAAGGCAATGTCATTGGTAATGTTGGACAGGGTGGACAAGCATTTGTTCGTGGTATTGAGCAGCAGGGAAATATCAGCATTAAATGGCTCGAAGAAAGTAAACCAGTAAGTTGTCTTGCGCATTATCAACAAAGCCCAGAAGCAGAAAAAATAGCACAATCTATTATTCTGAATGGAATTCGGTGTCAGATTCAGTAACTACAAGGGACGTCAAATGATAAAAACAACGCCACATAAAATAGTGATACTGATGGGAATATTATTATCACCCTCAGTATTTGCAACGGATATTAATGTAGAGTTTACAGCCACTGTCAAAGCGACAACCTGTAACATCACACTTACTGGTAATAACGTCACGAATGATGGCAATAATAACTACACATTGAGAATCCCTAAGATGGGTCTGGATAAGATCGCGAATAAAACGACAGAATCTCAGGCTGATTTTAAACTGGTTGCCAGTGGGTGCAGCAGTGGCATCAGTTGGATTGATACCACTCTGACCGAAAATGCATCATCAAGCTCACCTAAGCTTATTATACCGCAGTCTGGTGATTCATCTTCGACGACAAGTAATATCGGTATGGGTTTCAAAAAACGGACTACTGATGATGCCACTTTCCTTAAACCTAACAGTGCGGAAAAGATACGCTGGAGCACAGACGAGATGCAGCCCGATAAGGGTCTTGAAATGACCGTTGCGCTACGTGAAACAGATGCAGGGCAAGGCGTACCGGGGAATTTTCGTGCACTGGCGACGTTTAATTTCATCTATCAATAAGAAGGATAATTATGATGACATTTAAAAATTTACGTTATGGATTATCCAGCAGTGTCGTTTTGGCTGCCTCATTGTTCAGCGTACTCTCTTATGCGGCAACAGACAGTATTGGACTGACCGTTATTACTACTGTAGAAATGGGTACTTGTACCGCTACATTAGTAAATGACTCTGATCAGGACATTTCTGTTGTTGATTTTGGTGATGTATATATTTCTGAAATCAATGCCAAGACCAAAGTAAAAACATTCAAACTCAAATTCAAAGACTGTGCGGGTATCCCCAATAAAAAAGCGCAAATAAAATTAACCAAGCGAGCCACATGCGAGGGAACTGCTAATGACGGTGCGGGGTTTGCAAATGGTTCCACAGCCGCAGATAAAGCAAGTGCTGTCGCCGTTGAAGTCTGGAGCACTGTAACTCCGGCAACAGGGAGTGCAACACAATTTAGTTGTGTAACACCAGCATCACAAGAGGTAACAATCTCCACTGCAGCCAATGCGGTCGTTTATTATCCGATGAGTGCACGCCTGGTCGTGGAAAAAAATAAAACCGTAAACAATGTCACTGCGGGTAAGTTTTCTGCACCAGCCACATTTACAGTAACCTATAACTAACAGACTTACAGATTCAGGAACTATATATGCATCCCACTCAACGTAAGCTGATGAAGAGAATAATTCTGTTTCTGTCATTACTGTTTTGCATCGCCTGTCCAGCCATCGCTGGACAGGATATTGACCTTGTTGCCAATGTAAAAAACAGCACCTGCAAAAGCGGAATCAGTAACCAGGGTAATATTGATCTTGGCGTCGTTGGGGTGGGATATTTTTCAGGTAATGTTACTCCTGAAAGTTATCAACCAGGTGGAAAAGAGTTCACTATCACTGTATCCGACTGTGCATTACAGGGAACTGGCGATGTGCTAAATCAGTTACATATTGATTTTAGAGCCCTTAGCGGTGTCATGGCTGCTGGCTCCAGGCAAATATTTGCTAATGAAATTTCGTCAGGAGCAAGTAATGTAGGAGTAGTTATATTTTCTACTCAGGATTCGGCGAATACATTCAATGTTCTTAATGCTTCAGGCGGATCTCGTTCCGTTTATCCAGTAATGTCGGATGACATGAATGGTTCATCCTGGAAATTTAGCACCCGAATGCAAAAAATCGATCCTGCATTGAGTGTTACATCTGGTCAACTTATGAGCCATGTGTTAGTGGATATTTACTACGAATAACAAACAAAAACAGCGCAAACCATAACAATAAAGAAACATTGGAGTAAAAATGAAGACTATCTTCAGGTACATTCTTTTTTTAGCACTGTATTCTTGTTGTAATACAGTCAGTGCATATACAAGTTTTATTGTGGGAAATAATGCAGGAGTTGATAACTATCGAGGCCCCTCCACTGCCGCACAGATGACCTTTAATTACACATCAACAGCAAGCAACTTGGTTTTTTATAAACCCACGCAGCTCGGCCCGACTGGGGTAAAAATGTACTGGTCATACCTGGATACAGGTACCGGTGGTGGTATTCTTTACTGCAATACATCTGGCAGAGCGAATCCTGGTCCAATAACTATTGAAAATGCCATGGTCTATTCAGGTAAAGATTATGGCGGACATAAACTATTTAATACATCTGTTCCTGGTCTGTATTACACCATGTTAATATCAAGGGTCTGGTCTGCATACGATACAATAACTGACATTCAATCGCCAGGAATCTATATCGGAGATCCTTCCAACCAAGAATTTTTCTTTTCCGTCACAGACAGCGATCTACAAACTAAGGGTTGCAACAAAGCAGACGACTACGATAAGTTTTGGGCTATTGGTGGTATAGTACACAACATAACTGTTGAATTTTATACAGATACTAATTTCGATCCTACACTTAATCAGCAAGTCCAGTTATCCAGTTCATCAAATTACCTTTATTCGTTTAAGGCCTACAGTCCTGGTACAAAAGTTGTAGATCACAGCAACCACATTTATGTCAATTTCACACTGAATAATGTCAAATTAACCTTACCAACATGTTTTACCTCCATACTTACCGGGCCATCAGTCAGTGGTTCAACGGTTAGAATGGGAGAATATAGCTCTGGGACAATTAAAAATGGCGCTTCACCTGTTCCCTTTGATATCTCGCTTCAGAATTGTATTCGTGTGCGTAATATTGAAACAAAACTCGTCACTGGAAAAGTAGGTACTCAAAACACACAACTGCTTGGTAATACGCTTACTGGAAGCACTGCCGCCAAAGGCGTTGGCGTACTCATTGAAGGTTTAGCAACCAGTAAAAATCCGCTAATGACATTAAAACCTAATGATACGAATTCTGTTTATATAGATTATGAAACCGAAGATGACACCTCCGATGGGGTTTACCCTAATCAAGGTAACGGCACATCACAGCCTCTTCATTTCCAGGCAACATTAAAGCAAGACGGGAATATTGCTATCGAACCCGGCGAATTTAAAGCCACCAGTACTTTCCAGGTAACCTATCCCTGATAACGTAGCAGCACTGTCACCTTCTGGCAGTGCTGCTACGGATAAATCATTGCCCCCACCAATGTGACTGATAAAATGCCAGACAGCACAACATCAATTTATCAGGATACGTTATGAAACCGACCACCATCTCCTTACTGCAGAAGTACAAACAGGAAAAAAAACGTTTCGCAACCATCACCGCTTACGACTACAGCTTCGCGAAACTGTTTGCTGATGAAGGACTTAACGTCATGCTGGTAGGCGATTCGCTGGGCATGACGGTTCAGGGGCACGACTCCACCCTGCCAGTTACCGTTGCCGATATCGCCTACCACACTGCCGCCGTACGTCGCGGCGCACCAAACTGCCTGCTGTTGGCTGACCTGCCGTTTATGGCGTATGCCACACCGGAACAAGCCTTTGAAAACGCCGCAACGGTCATGCGTGCCGGTGCCAACATGGTCAAAATTGAAGGCGGTGAATGGCTGGTAGAAACCGTACAAATGCTGACCGAACGTGCCGTTCCTGTATGTGGTCACTTAGGTTTAACCCCACAGTCAGTGAATATTTTCGGTGGCTACAAAGTTCAGGGGCGCGGCGATGAAGCGGGCGATCAACTGCTCAGCGATGCATTAGCCTTAGAAGCCGCTGGGGCACAGCTGCTGGTGCTGGAATGCGTGCCGGTTGAACTGGCAAAACGTATTACCGAAGCACTGGCGATCCCGGTTATTGGCATTGGCGCAGGCAACGTCACTGACGGGCAGATCCTCGTGATGCACGACGCCTTTGGTATTACCGGCGGTCACATTCCTAAATTCGCTAAAAATTTCCTCGCCGAAACGGGCGACATCCGCGCGGCTGTGCGGCAGTATATGGCTGAAGTGGAGTCCGGCGTTTATCCGGGCGAAGAACACAGTTTCCATTAAGGAGTCACGTTGTGTTAATTATCGAAACCCTGCCGCTGCTGCGTCAGCAAATTCGCCGCCTGCGTATGGAAGGCAAGCGCGTGGCGCTGGTGCCTACCATGGGTAACCTGCACGATGGCCATATGAAGCTGGTCGACGAAGCCAAAGCCCGCGCCGATGTGGTCGTCGTCAGTATTTTCGTTAACCCGATGCAGTTCGACCGCCCGGAAGATCTGGCTCGTTATCCACGGACCTTGCAGGAGGACTGCGAGAAGCTAAACAAACGTAAAGTCGATTTGGTTTTCGCCCCTTCGGTAAAAGAGATCTACCCGAACGGTACTGAAACCCACACTTACGTTGACGTTCCTGGCCTTTCGACCATGCTGGAAGGTGCCAGCCGTCCGGGACATTTTCGCGGCGTTTCGACTATTGTCAGCAAGCTGTTCAACCTGGTCCAGCCGGACATCGCCTGCTTCGGTGAAAAGGACTTTCAGCAACTGGCGCTAATCCGCAAAATGGTTGCCGATATGGGCTTCGATATTGAAATTGTCGGCGTCCCGATTATGCGCGCCAAAGATGGCCTTGCGCTCAGTTCCCGTAATGGTTATCTGACGGCGGAACAACGCAAAATTGCGCCCGGTCTGTACAAAGTTTTAAGTTCAATTGCCGACAAATTGCAGGCTGGGGAACGGGATCTCGATGAAATTATTACCATTGCGGGGCAAGAACTGAATGAAAAAGGCTTCCGCGCCGATGATATTCAGATTCGCGATGCCGACACATTGCTGGAAGTTTCTGAAACCAGCAAACGGGCAGTAATTCTGGTAGCCGCCTGGCTTGGCGATGCTCGCCTGATCGACAACAAAATGGTCGAGCTGGCGTAATACTTAACTGGCGCTACGGCTGATGGCGCCAGTTATTAATTTACCCCACGTCATCTGTCATAACACAGGTAACTTAAATAAGGTTAATTACCTTATCAATCTCAGCAAGAGGTAAATTTGCCATCTCTGCAACGTCTTCCCGAGACATTCCTTTACTTAGAAGACGCAGGGCGAATTCTTGCCTTTCCTCCTGTCTTCCCTGCTGAATCCCCTTCTCAATCCCTTTCTCTTCAAACCACTGCGCCAGCGTCATCATAGACTCCCCTCCCGTTTCCCTGTCTCTCAGCACACCATAAAACAAATCCGCTTGTTCAGTATGACCGCGTTGCAGCATATAGTTTTGCATGGCAACTAACTGACTTCCGCTAGTGTACCCTTCGTCAATCAGCGTGACCAGTTGCTCCAGCAATAACATTAAGTCGCGCTGGCGAATATGTTTTTGCAGTAGTTCGAGAATCGCAATCCGCCGATGTTGCATGATTTCGTCATCCGGTGTGATGGTGATATCCACCAGCGGGAAAGGACTGTTATAGACGCGTCGTGCCAGCTCCGGCGAGTAAAATATATCAAACCAGCACATTGAGAGCGGATAAGGTGTGGCCTCGCCCTGATAAAACAGTATCGGCACCACCAGCGGCAGCTTATCGTGATCCGCCTCCAGATGCCGGTGCATGGCAGCAATAGAATAACGCATCATGCGAAAGGCCATTTTCTTATCCGGCTTGCTTTGGTGTTCAATCACAACATGCAGATAACCGGGATTGCCCTGCATTTGCACGGAATAGAGCACGTCCGTGCTGTGTCCTTTCAGGCTCTCTTCAATGAAACTCCCCGACTCTAAATGAAGCGTGTTGAGGTCACAAAGTTCTCGTAATTCCACTGGCAAATGTATCTCCAGAAAGTCGCGAGCCGTCTCCGCGTGCATTAAAAATTGTTTAAACACTGCATCATGCGGTGTGGTACTCGGTGCATCCATCTTCCCTGCCTTCCGTGTTGTCTTGCGTGAAGGCAGTATCCAGTCAAGGCGTGCCATCGTCAGCCACCTCTTTAGTGTTTACCGAGCAGCGTTCAGAGAAATTTCAATTGGTTACAGCCGTTACATGGCACGCTTCGGCACGGTACGCAAACTGCTGATGTAAATGCCGTCAGATGAGTAGACACTAAACAAAAATCGGGCAATACTGCGTGAGAATTTCCTCAAAGCAGGCATCGCCTGCTTCGTTAACGACAGGGTAGAAAGGTAGAAGTTATGATTCGCACGATGCTGCAGGGCAAACTCCACCGCGTGAAAGTGACTCATGCGGACCTGCACTATGAAGGTTCTTGCGCCATTGACCAGGATTTCCTTGACGCAGCCGGTATTCTCGAAAACGAAGCCATTGATATCTGGAATGTCACCAACGGCAAGCGTTTCTCCACTTATGCCATCGCGGCAGAACGCGGTTCGAGAATTATTTCTGTTAACGGTGCGGCGGCCCACTGCGCCAGTGTCGGCGATATTGTCATCATCGCCAGCTTCGTTACCATGCCAGATGAAGAAGCTCGCACCTGGCGACCCAACGTCGCCTATTTTGAAGGCGACAATGAAATGAAACGTACCGCGAAAGCGATTCCGGTACAGGTTGCTTGATTGTTATCCCTGCGGCTGGTTACTCACCAGCCGCGACATCGTCTCCAGCGAATCCGTTCTTAAGATATAAAGTCGTTTTAGTAACAACGGATTATCCCCCGGTTTTACTTTGCCTTTCATGGTTGTCACCGCCAGGTGAAATCCGGCATCGTTTGCTGCCTTCACGGCTTTGTCATTAAATCCGCCAAACGGATACGAAAGATACCAGACATGCGGATTAAATTGCGCCAGAGCGCGGCGTGAACGTGCAAAATCAAACAGAATATTGTGTTCACTACGGCTCAGTAATATGGGGCAGCGATAACCATCCACCCGATGCAAAAAATGGGTATGTGACTGGAAATCAAAAACATCGCGAATTTCGTTAAGTTCAGAAACGCTCATAAATTGCAGCGATTTTGGGTCCCACTTCTGCGGGTGACGTTTGATGCGCGAGGTAACAATAAACGCCGTCGCCTTCATGCCATATTGTTTCAACACGGGATACGCATAGCAGCTCACCGATTTGAGGCCATCATCAAAGGTAATCACCACCGCTCGCGCAGGGAGATTGATCTTATTCTTCACGTAACCTTCCAGCTGCACCATGCTCAGTGTCGCGTATCCCCTGTCGCGCAGCCAGGCCATCTGGTTATTGAAAGCGCGTACTGAGGTGGTCGTCGAAGTATGGCGAAAACGGGTGTTTTCTTCATCGCGCAGAATATGGTGATAGGTTAGCACCGGCAGGCCATTATCGGGTTGGGCATCCAGCGCGCTGATATAGGCCAGTCGATCGCCAATACGGATCTGATACCAGGTTTGATTTAACCTGTCTTTCAGTTTATGCAAAATCGGGTAGCGCAAATTGTCCGCCAGTACCCCAAATGGCGCACTGCCCGCACTCGGCGCGTTATAGACCGGCGTATCTTTCCAGGTAATTAAGTTCTGATTACTCAGCGGCTTGTTGAGGTCACCCAAACCGTCTTCAACTTTTTGTCGCCCCTGAACTGGCTCGAGATGCCCTTTATCGATAAACCCTTTACCAAAGCCAAAATTAAATGCGTAATAACTTGCGGCAGTGGGCTCCACGGCAATGATTTGCCCGGCCCGAATATTCCCCACGGTCACCATCTTGTCGCCAATTTGCGCCCAGATCGCAGCATTTTCGATGGTTTGCATATAACGGGCAGGTAACGCGGCACTGACACTTGCGGTAAACAGCATCAGCAGGAGAATAACAGCTTGTTTGTACATGAAAAAATAACCGAGGGTGAAACAACGCTTTTATTGTAGCAAAAGCGCTATAAGAATCGTGGGTTAATACTCATACAAATTATGTTTGAGGACGAAAGGCGGATTTTTTTGTTGTTGGTGCCAAAGACTACTCACCTCCGGCCCACCCAGTTCGACAATACGCTCGCGAAACTCTGAACTGGTCATGGTTTCACGGCAAGCCATCATCTGTTCAATTAACGGTAACGTGACACCAGAAATCACTTCGCAACGGGAGTGTTTGTGGCTTAATAATGAAGCCACGCGGTACGGTGGCGCTCCGGCTATATCGGTTAAGAAGATGACACCCTCACCAGAGTCCGCTTCATGCAGAGCATCGCACATCATGCGGCTGAGCATATTAGAGCTTAACCCACGCCAGAAATTCACGGCCCGGCACTGAAGAAGCGCCCCATGTTTTTTCTCCAGCGCATCCAGTATCTCTTGCGCCCGGTCATCGTGACAGGTAATTACCCAACCTAACATCGCCTTCCTCCTTAGCCGAAAATCAGTCTACCCTGACCATTGTTGATAAAGGGTGATAGCCGTCAAAACTCCTCTCCCCCAAATCCAGAGGAGAGGAAATAGCCTTAGCTACGCAAACCACGTCCACGTTGGATCAGCGACCAACAGATCAAATAAAACGCCACAATAAAGACCACCAGTACGCCAAAGGTAGTGACCAGCGGAACATCATTGATACCGAGGAAGCCGTAGCGGAAACCACTGATCATATAAACGATTGGGTTCAGGTGCGACAGCCCTTGCCAGAACGGCGGCAACAAAGTCAGTGAGTAAAAGACCCCACCCAAATACGTGAGTGGCGTTAACACAAAGGTTGGCACCAGGCTGATGTCATCGAACGTTTTGGCAAACACACCGTTCAGCAAACCCGCAAGGGAGAACAACACCGCCGTGAGCACCAGGGTTAAGGCAACGAATACCCACGAATGCACCTGAAACGGCACAAAAAACAGTGAAATTGCCGTCACCAGAATGCCAACAAACAGACCACGCGCCACGCCACCGCCGACATATCCGGCAATAATGACGTGAGTCGGAACCGGCGCTACCAGCAGCTCTTCAATATTACGCTGGAACTTGGCACCAAAAAATGATGACGCAACGTTGGCGTAGGCATTGGTGATCACCGACATCATGATCAGCCCCGGTACGATGAACTGCATATAGCTGAAGCCATGCATATCGCCAATACGCGAACCAATCAGGTTACCGAAGATAATAAAGTAAAGGGTCATGGTGATGACTGGCGGCACCAGCGTCTGCACCCAGATACGCATAAAGCGATGGATCTCTTTCGCCCAGATGCTTTTTAGCGCCACCCAGTAAAGATGCATCATGCGCGATCTCCTTGTTTTTCATTAACCAGTGAAACAAACAGCTCTTCCAGACGGTTAGCTTTGTTACGCATACTTAATACCTGAATGCCCTGCTCACTTAACTGCGTAAATACGCTGTTGATCCCCTGCTCACGCAGCACTTCAACTTCCAGCGTCGCGGTATCGACCAGTCGATACTGATAGCCATCGAGCTTCGGTAACGGGCTTTTCGGTGCGAGATCGAGAATAAAGGTTTCCGATTTCAGCTTCGCCAGCAGCGCCTTCATCGAGGTATTTTCCACCAGCTCACCGTGTTGAATAATGCCGATATTGCGGCACAGCATTTCTGCTTCTTCCAGGTAGTGTGTGGTGAGAATGATGGTGGTGCCTTTGTCGTTTAAATCCTTCAAAAAGCCCCACATTGAGCGGCGAAGTTCAATATCCACGCCTGCGGTCGGTTCGTCGAGAATCAGTAGTTTAGGTTCATGCATTAACGCACGGGCAATCATTAAACGGCGCTTCATCCCGCCAGATAACATACGCGCACGTTCGTTGCGTTTTCCCCATAGATCGAGTTGTTTAAGATACTTTTCGCTGCGGATGTACGCTTCTTTGCGCTCCACGCCGTAGTACCCTGCCTGATTCACCACAATTTGCTGCACGGTTTCAAACGGGTTGAAGTTAAATTCCTGCGGCACCAGTCCCAACTGACGTTTAGCGTTCACGACATCCTTCTCGAGATCGTAACCAAATACGCTGACCCGCCCGGAGGTTTTATTTACCAGAGAGCTGATAATACCGATAGTGGTCGATTTCCCGGCCCCGTTCGGCCCGAGAAGCGCATAAAAATCACCCGCTTCGACCTGCAAATCTATCCCACGAAGCGCCTGAACGCCGCCTGGATAGGTTTTTTTAAGCTGTTGAAGTTCCAGTGCAATGGTCATAAATTTTTACTTACCTTACGTTCTTACACTTTATCTGTGGTTTAAATCGTCCCGGAGTTGCCCTATATTAGCCAAACGTAATTATTTGGTTACAGGTCGTTAACCTCCATGAAAGACATAGATACACTCATCAGCAACAATGCACTATGGTCAAAAATGCTGGTGGAAGAGGATCCCGGGTTTTTTGAGAAACTGGCACAAGCGCAAAAACCGCGCTTTCTATGGATTGGATGTTCCGACAGTCGCGTTCCTGCAGAACGTTTAACCGGTCTTGAGCCGGGCGAACTCTTTGTTCACCGTAATGTTGCTAACCTGGTCATTCACACTGACCTGAACTGCCTTTCCGTGGTTCAGTATGCAGTGGATGTACTCGAAGTTGAACACATTATTATCTGTGGCCACTACGGTTGCGGCGGCGTACAAGCCGCAGTTGAAAACCCGGAACTGGGGCTTATCAACAACTGGCTGCTGCATATCCGCGATATCTGGTTCAAACATAGCTCATTGCTCGGCGAAATGCCGCAAGAGCGCCGTCTGGATACCTTGTGTGAACTGAACGTCATGGAACAGGTGTATAACCTGGGCCACTCCACCATTATGCAATCAGCGTGGAAACGCGGGCAGAAAGTTACCATTCACGGCTGGGCCTACGGCATTCACGACGGCTTGCTGCGTGATCTGGATGTTACCGCCACCAACCGCGAAACCCTTGAGCAACGTTACCGTCACGGGATTTCCAACCTCAAGCTGAAACACGCCAACCACAAATAAAAATGCCATGCCGGATGCAACACATCCGGCAACTTCACACTTACTCGTCCAGCAGAATCACTTTGCCGATATACGGCAGATGACGGTAACGCTGTGCGTAATCAATGCCGTAACCCACCACAAACTCATCCGGGATCGAGAAACCGATAAATTCTACCGGGACGTTCACTTCACGACGGGACGGTTTATCCAGCAGCGTACAAATCGCCAGCGACTTCGGTTCGCGCAGGCTTAAGATCTCACGCACTTTCGACAGTGTATTCCCCGAGTCGATGATATCTTCAACAATCAGCACGTCCTTGCCACGGATATCTTCATCCAGATCTTTGAGGATTTTCACATCACGGGTGGTGGACATGCCGCTACCGTAGCTGGAGGCGGTCATAAAGTCGACTTCATGAGATACCTGAACTTCACGGCACAGGTCCGCCATAAACATAAATGAGCCACGCAGCAGACCCACCAGCACCATATCGCTGCCGCTGTCTTTGTAACGCTCAGTAATCTGACGACCCAGTTCGGCGATACGCGCTTTAATCTCCGCTTCGGGGATCATTACTTCTACAGTATGTTTCATATCTCTAACCATATGATTTAAAAACAAATCACTTCGCACGGGCAGGTTTTGGCACCGCAACAAAGCGCAAGACACGCAGTATACCAGTAAAACTATTCATTCGCGGAATCTGTTAATAAAGCTCGAATTGTGATGACGATCACACATGTTAAAACCTATAATTAATTGCTACTAAAATATTAATGAATTGAAATGGTGTCTCTTTATGGCAATTAACAATACAGGCTCGCGACGATTACTCGTCACGCTAACAGCCCTTTTTGCAGCGCTTTGCGGGCTGTATCTACTCATTGGCGGAGGCTGGCTGGTCGCGATTGGCGGCTCCTGGTACTACCCTATCGCTGGCCTTGTGATGCTCGGCGTCGCCTGGATGCTGTGGCGCAGTAAACGCGCCGCGCTTTGGCTATACGCAGCCCTGCTGCTCGGCACCATGATTTGGGGCGTCTGGGAAGTTGGTTTCGACTTCTGGGCGCTGACTCCGCGCAGCGACATTCTGGTCTTCTTCGGCATCTGGCTGATCCTGCCGTTTGTCTGGCGTCGCCTGGTCATTCCTGCCAGCGGCGCAGTTGCCGCACTGGTGGTCGCACTGCTGATTAGCGGTGGTATCCTGACCTGGGCCGGATTTAACGATCCGCAGGAGATCAACGGCACCTTAAGCGCCGATGCCACACCTGCTGAAGCTATCTCCCCCGTAGCCGATCAGGACTGGCCTGCCTATGGTCGTAATCAGGAAGGTCAACGCTTTTCGCCTCTGAAACAAATTAACGCCGATAACGTCCATAATCTGAAAGAAGCCTGGGTGTTCCGTACTGGCGATGTGAAGCAGCCGAACGATCCGGGTGAAATCACCAATGAAGTGACGCCGATTAAAGTGGGCGACACCCTTTACCTGTGTACCGCTCACCAGCGCCTGTTTGCGCTTGATGCCGCCAGCGGCAAAGAGAAATGGCATTACGATCCTGAGCTGAAAACCAACGAGTCTTTCCAGCACGTAACCTGCCGTGGTGTCTCTTATCATGAAGCCAAAGCAGAAACCGCTTCGCCGGAAGTGATGGCGGATTGCCCGCGTCGTATCATTCTTCCGGTCAATGATGGTCGACTGATTGCGATTAACGCTGAAAACGGCAAACTGTGCGAAACCTTCGCCAATAAAGGCGTGCTCAATCTGCAAAGCAATATGCCAGACACCAAACCGGGTCTGTATGAACCGACTTCGCCACCGATTATCACCGATAAAACCATCGTGATGGCCGGTTCAGTTACCGATAACTTCTCAACCCGCGAAACGTCTGGCGTGATCCGTGGTTTTGATGTCAACACCGGGGAGCTGCTGTGGGCTTTTGATCCCGGCGCGAAAGATCCGAACGCAATCCCGTCTGACGAACACACCTTTACCTTTAACTCGCCAAACTCCTGGGCACCAGCGGCCTATGACGCGAAGCTGGATCTGGTCTATCTGCCGATGGGCGTGACCACGCCGGATATCTGGGGCGGTAACCGCACACCGGAACAGGAACGTTATGCCAGCTCGATTCTGGCGCTGAATGCCACTACCGGGAAACTGGCGTGGAGCTACCAGACCGTTCACCACGACCTGTGGGACATGGATCTTCCGGCACAGCCGACGCTGGCGGACATCACCGTTAATGGTCAGAAAGTGCCAGTTATTTACGCTCCGGCGAAAACCGGCAACATTTTTGTGCTCGATCGTCGTAATGGCGAACTGGTGGTTCCGGCACCGGAAAAACCGGTTCCCCAAGGTGCAGCGAAAGGCGATTACGTAACCCCAACTCAACCGTTTTCTGAACTGAGCTTCCGTCCGACGAAAGATTTGAGCGGTGCGGATATGTGGGGAGCCACCATGTTTGACCAGCTGGTGTGCCGCGTGATGTTCCACCAGATGCGCTATGAAGGCATTTTCACCCCGCCATCTGAACAGGGTACGCTGGTCTTCCCGGGTAACCTGGGGATGTTCGAATGGGGCGGGATTTCCGTTGATCCAAATCGTGAAGTGGCAATTGCCAACCCAATGGCACTGCCGTTTGTTTCGAAACTGATCCCACGCGGTCCGGGTAACCCGATGGAGCAGCCGAAAGATGCCAAAGGCACGGGTACGGAATCCGGCATTCAGCCACAGTACGGTGTACCGTATGGTGTCACGCTCAACCCGTTCCTCTCACCGTTTGGTCTGCCGTGTAAACAGCCAGCATGGGGTTATATCTCGGCGCTGGATCTGAAAACCAATGAAGTGGTGTGGAAGAAACGTATTGGTACGCCGCAGGACAGTATGCCGTTCCCGATGCCGGTTCCGGTGCCGTTCAATATGGGTATGCCGATGCTGGGCGGGCCAATCTCCACGGCGGGTAACGTGCTGTTTATCGCCGCTACGGCAGATAACTACCTGCGCGCTTACAACATGAGCAACGGTGAAAAACTGTGGCAGGGTCGTTTACCGGCGGGTGGTCAGGCAACACCGATGACCTATGAAGTGAATGGCAAGCAGTACGTGGTGATCTCCGCAGGCGGTCACGGTTCATTTGGTACGAAGATGGGCGACTATATTGTGGCTTATGCGCTGCCGGATGATGTGAAGTAAGACTTGCTCAGATTGCTGACAACGTGCGCGTTGTTCATGCCGGATGCGGCGTGAACGCCTTATCCAGCCTACAAAATTGTGCAAAATCAATGGATTGCACAGGTAGCGTAGGCCTGATAAGCGTAGCGCATCAGGCAGATTTGCGTTTGTCATCAGTTTAATGCCCGGAGAGATCCGGGCATATTTCCGAATACGGTCTTTTTATACCGTAAACCCTAACATCATCCCCGTATCTTCATGCTCCAGCAGATGGCAGTGCGCCATATAAGCATGTTCTTTCGGTGCGTTGTGATTAAACTTCACAAGCACTTCACTGACATTGCCTTCTACCTTAACGGTATCTTTCCAGCCCGCGCGATGAGCCGCTGGCGGTTTGCCATTTTCTGACAAGATACGGAACTGGGTGCCGTGAATATGGAACGGATGCAGCATCATGTCGCCCACGCCAGAGATAACCCAACGTTCGTACTGCCCTTTCGCCGCCGCAAACATCGGCTTATTCATATCAAACGCCTGACCGTTGATTTTATTGGCATGGTGGAAATCGAACTTCCCGCCGTGGTTCATATGATTCATATTACCGTGCCCCATATGGCCCATCATCTGGCTGTGATCCATTCCGGCCATCGCCTGATCGCCATATTTCTCCATTAGCATCTGCATACCCATCATATCGAGCATCGGGTCCATAGAAAGTTGCAGCTTGCGTACCGTCAGCCCTTCCAGCGAAGGTAACGCAGGCAGGCTACTTAATGTGTCTGGCAAAGCACCGGAGGCACTAATAGCAATCGGCTGAATCCGCATTACCGGATGCGGCTTGTCAAACGGCGCAATCGCCATCCCCATCTGGCTGACCGGTAGCGTCACCAGGTCAAAGGGTTTGTTATCGTTAACCTCCACCAGCACTTCAAAACGCTCGCCCATCAGCACCGGCAGCTCGCTCACCTTCACCGGTTCAGGTAGCAGACCACCGTCGCTGGCAATCACATACAGCGGGCGATTGTCGCTGGTGGCGAAATTGAGCGAGCGGGCATTACAGCCATTGAGCAAACGCAGGCGCAGCCAACCACGCGGGGCAGCGTGTTGTGGGTAGATTGCACCGTTGGTCAGCAGCGTATCGCCAAACCAGCCCACGGCGGCGGTCATCACATCCAGTTGATAATCAATCTGCCCATCAGCGTTAAATTTTTTATCCTGAACAATCACCGGAACATCATCGATACCCCACTGTTTTGGCAGCATTAATTTCAGGATCTCGTCATCTTCAATTACCACCAGCCCAGCCAACCCCATCGCCACCTGTCGCCCGGTCTTGCCATGTTGATGTGGATGGAACCAGCAAGTAGCGGCAGGTTGATCAACGTTCAACGTCACCGAGCGCTTGCCACCTGGCAGAATAATTCCCTGCGGGCCGCCGTCGACTTCACCCGGTACTTCCAGCCCGTGCCAGTGCAACGTCGTCTCTTCCGTCAGTTGGTTATAGATATCAACCGTTACCGCTTTGCCGCGCTGTAATTTCACCGCCGGCCCCAGCAGATTGCCGTTATAGCCCCAGGTAGTTGCAGTTTTCTCGCCAAAGGTAGACTGACCTGCGCCAATAGTTAACTGAATGCGATTACGGGCATCGGTCGTGAGCAAATCAGGGATCGGTAACGTTGGGCGTTCCGCCGCAAAGACTGCGCGGCTCCACAGCGGCAAGGCTGAAGCCACACCCAGCGCGACGGAATATTTTAAGAAATCACGACGTTGCATAGTTATTTCCTTATTCTTAAGCAGGCGAAACGAAATCAAACGTTGAGCATAGTCCTTCCCCTTACGGGAAGGTCAAGCCGCAGACACAATTTAATCGACAATAATGGTCGTCGCCTCGCTCGCAGTGTGCTAACGTTTATCTTCTTTAAGCCCCTGGTAGAAGCAATGAAGACGTTTTTCAGAACAGTGTTATTCGGCAGCCTGATGGCCGTTTGCGCAAACAGTTACGCGCTCAGCGAGTCTGAAGCCGAAGATATGGCCGATTTAACGGCAGTTTTTGTCTTTCTGAAGAACGATTGTGGTTACCAGAACTTACCTAACGGGCAAATTCGTCGCGCACTGGTCTTTTTCGCCCAGCAAAACCAGTGGGATCTCAGTAATTACGACACCTTCGACATGAAAGCTCTCGGTGAAGACAGCTACCGCGATCTCAGCGGCATTGGCATTCCTGTCGCTAAAAAATGCAAAGCCCTGGCCCGCGATTCCTTAAGCCTGCTTGCCTACGTCAAATAATCCCTGATACCTTTTTGTAGAAATATTGACCGTGCATCCGCGGTCAATGTTAGCTATTATGTTGCGCCCTTTTTTTACGGGTGTTAACAAAGGAGGTATCAACCCATGGCCGAAAAAAAACAGTGGCATGAAACGCTACACGACCAGTTTGGGCAGTACTTTGCGGTAGATAACGTTCTGTATCATGAAAAGACCGATCACCAGGATCTGATCATTTTTGAGAACGCTGCATTTGGTCGCGTAATGGCGCTGGATGGCGTAGTACAAACCACCGAGCGCGACGAGTTTATCTATCATGAGATGATGACCCATGTTCCGCTACTGGCCCACGGTCACGCGAAACATGTGCTGATTATCGGCGGCGGCGACGGTGCCATGCTGCGTGAAGTAACCCGACATAAAAACGTTGAGTCAATCACGATGGTGGAAATCGATGCGGGTGTCGTATCGTTCTGCCGCCAGTATCTACCCAACCATAACGCCGGTAGCTACGACGATCCGCGCTTTAAGCTGGTGATCGACGATGGCGTCAATTTCGTTAATCAAACCAGCCAGACCTTTGATGTCATTATCTCCGACTGCACCGATCCTATCGGTCCCGGCGAAAGCCTTTTCACTTCGGCATTTTATGAAGGCTGCAAACGTTGCCTGAATCCTGGCGGTATCTTCGTCGCACAAAACGGCGTCTGCTTTTTACAGCAGGAAGAAGCCATCGACAGCCATCGCAAACTCAGCCATTACTTCAGCGACGTTGGCTTTTATCAGGCGGCGATCCCGACCTATTACGGCGGTATCATGACTTTTGCATGGGCGACAGATAACGACGCCTTACGCCATCTCTCAACCGAAATTATTCAGGCGCGTTTTCTCGCTTCTGGCCTGAAATGCCGTTATTACAATTCGGCAATCCATACGGCAGCTTTTGCCTTACCTCAGTATCTGCAAGACGCACTGGCTTCACAGCCGTCCTAAGGAGAAGATAAGAAATTGAAAAAACTGAAACTGCATGGCTTTAATAATCTGACCAAAAGTCTGAGTTTTTGTATTTACGATATCTGCTACGCCAAAACTGCCGAAGAGCGCGACGGTTATATTGCTTATATCGATGAACTCTATAATGCCAACCGTCTGACCGAAATCCTGTCAGAAACCTGTTCCATTATCGGGGCCAATATTCTTAACATCGCCCGCCAGGATTACGAACCACAGGGTGCCAGCGTCACTATTCTGGTGAGTGAAGAACCGGTTGACCCGAAACTCATCGACAAAACAGAACACCCCGGCCCACTGCCAGAAACGGTGGTTGCCCATCTCGATAAAAGTCATATTTGCGTACATACCTACCCGGAAAGTCATCCTGAAGGCGGTTTATGTACCTTCCGCGCCGATATTGAAGTCTCTACCTGCGGCGTGATTTCTCCGCTGAAGGCGCTGAATTACCTGATCCACCAGCTTGAGTCCGATATCGTAACCATTGATTATCGCGTGCGCGGTTTTACCCGCGACATTAACGGTATGAAGCACTTTATCGACCATGAGATTAATTCGATTCAGAACTTTATGTCTGACGATATGAAGGCGCTGTATGACATGGTGGATGTGAACGTCTATCAGGAAAATATCTTCCATACCAAGATGTTGCTTAAAGAGTTCGACCTTAAGCACTACATGTTCCACACCAAACCGGAAGATTTAACCGACAGCGAGCGCCAGGAAATTACCGCTGCGCTGTGGAAAGAAATGCGCGAGATTTATTACGGGCGCAATATGCCAGCTGTTTAACGGCTCTGGCGGAGCTCCCAGGCTCCGCCAGATTTATTTACTTCTGCTGCACGAAATTGCGGTAAGCCGCCACGACCTGCAGAAAATCCTCAACGCCGCATAGCGACAGGCTTTCTTCGTCGTAGTAGTTCATCCCCTCTTCCATTTCATCGCCAGCGAATTCCAGTTGATTGGCGCGAACCATCACCTCTTCACCGTCCATCCACAGGGTGTATTCGTGCCCTGCCCGTTGCCAGGACCGTTCGCTACCTTTCAGTGCGTGCGCTGCTTGTTCCACTTCATCAAGCAAGGCCAGGTTTTCTTTCACCTCTTCATTAAACCAGTGCCCGACCACTTCATGCCCCATGGACATACGCACCTTTACTACTCCGGTAATATCGCGCAGAAATTCGTAATCCATAGTGTGTACCTCTGCTCCCGGCAATGCGCCGAAATCGCATTGCGCCATTGATGTAATTATCGCAGCCTTACCGGAGAAAAACAGCGGAACGGCGATGGTCTAGAAATAAAAAATGCCCGGGAATCTCATTCACCGGGCATTGTGTCGTTTATGCGCAGCGCGTGCGCTGACTTTTTAAACTGCAGTCTGGAAAATCACACCATCGGCTTTTTCAGTGTACTGAGAAAGCTGGTTGAAGTTCAGGTAACGGTAAGTATCAACGGCAGTTTTATCCACCTGCGCCACGTAGGTCTGGTACTCTTCCGGCGTCGGTAGTTTGCCAATCAGCGCCGTAACAGCAGCCAGTTCCGCAGAAGCCAGGAAGACATTCGCGCCAGTCCCCAGACGGTTCGGGAAGTTACGGGTAGAGGTGGAAACCACCGTCGCACCGTCTGCTACACGCGCCTGGTTACCCATACACAGGGAACAGCCAGGGATCTCGATACGCGCACCGCTCTTACCGAAGACGCTATAGTAGCCTTCTTCGGTCAACTGCGCGGCATCCATACGGGTTGGCGGTGCCACCCACAGGCGCGTCGGCAACTGGCCTTTGTGCGCATCCAGCAGTTTACCCGCAGCACGGAAGTGACCGATGTTGGTCATGCAGGAACCGATAAACACTTCGTCGATCTTCTCGCCCTGTACCGCAGACAGCGGACGTGCGTCGTCCGGGTCGTTCGGTGCACAGAGGATTGGCTCTTTAATATCCGCCAGATCGATGTCGATCACTGCCGCGTATTCCGCATCTGCATCGGCTTCCAGCAGCTCAGGATTCGCCAGCCATTTTTCCATGCCCTGAATACGACGTTCCAGGGTACGACGATCGCCGTAACCTTCCGCGATCATCCACTTCAGCAGGACGATGTTAGAGTTCAGGTATTCGATGATCGGTTCTTTGTTCAGCTTGATGGTACAACCAGCGGCAGAACGCTCGGCGGACGCATCGGTTAGCTCAAAGGCCTGCTCAACTTTCAGATCCGGCAGACCTTCAATTTCCAGGATGCGGCCAGAGAAGATGTTTTTCTTGCCTTTCTTCTCAACGGTCAGCAGACCTTGTTTGATCGCATACAGCGGAATGGCGTGTACCAGATCGCGCAGGGTGATGCCCGGCTGCATTTTGCCTTTGAAGCGCACCAGAACGGATTCCGGCATATCCAGCGGCATTACGCCTGTTGCGGCTGCAAATGCCACCAGACCAGAACCCGCCGGGAAAGAAATGCCGATCGGGAAACGGGTATGGGAGTCACCGCCAGTACCGACGGTATCCGGCAGCAGCATACGGTTCAGCCAGGAGTGGATTACGCCATCACCCGGACGCAGCGACACACCACCACGGTTCATAATGAAGTCCGGCAGCGTGTGGTGCGTGTTCACGTCAACTGGCTTCGGATACGCCGCGGTGTGGCAGAAAGACTGCATCACCAGGTCAGCCGAGAAGCCCAGGCACGCCAGGTCTTTCAGTTCATCACGGGTCATTGGGCCGGTGGTGTCCTGGGAACCTACAGAAGTCATTTTCGGTTCGCAATACGCGCCCGGACGAATGCCTTTCACGCCGCAGGCACGACCTACCATTTTCTGCGCCAGCGAGAAGCCACGGTCACTTTCCGCCACATCTTTCGCCTGACGGAACACATCGCTCTGCGGCAGACCAAGTGCTTCACGCGCTTTTGTGGTCAGGCCACGACCGATAATCAGCGGAATACGACCGCCAGCACGCACTTCATCAATCAGCACGTCGGTTTTCAGTTCGAAGGTCGCCAGCAGTTCGCCGGTTTCGTGGTTACGCACTTCACCTTTGTACGGGTAAACGTCAATTACGTCGCCCATGTTCAGGTTAGAGACGTCGACTTCGATTGGCAGTGCACCCGCGTCTTCCATCGTGTTAAAGAAGATGGGTGCAATTTTACCGCCGAGGCACAAACCACCGCCGCGTTTGTTCGGCACATGTGGAATATCATCACCCATAAACCACAGTACGGAGTTCGTGGCGGATTTACGCGATGAACCCGTACCCACAACGTCACCGACGTACGCCAGCGGGAAACCTTTCTGTTGCAGAGCTTCGATTTGCTTGATCGGACCAACAACACCAGGCTGATCTGGCTCAATACCTTCACGGGCGTTTTTCAGCATCGCCAGCGCGTGCAGTGGGATATCCGGGCGTGACCACGCATCCGGTGCCGGAGAAAGATCATCGGTGTTGGTTTCGCCAGTGACTTTGAAGACGGTAACGGTCAGTTTTTCAGCCAGCGCCGGGCGATTCAGGAACCATTCGGCATCCGCCCAGGACTGCATTACCTGCTTCGCATATTCGTTGCCTGCTTTCGCTTTCTCTTCTACGTCATAGAAGTTATCGAACATCAGCAGTGTGTGAGAAAGTGCTTTGGCAGCGATCGGTGCCAGTTTGGCATCATCCAGCGCGTCGATCAGCGGATGAATGTTGTAACCACCCTGCATGGTGCCCAGCAGTTCGATGGCTTTTTCCGGAGTCAGCAGTGGGGATTTGGCTTCACCTTTCGCGACAGCAGCCAGGAAGCCTGCTTTGACATAGGCGGCTTCATCGACGCCAGGGGGAACACGGTTGGTTAATAGATCTAACAGGAATTCTTCTTCGCCCGCGGGCGGGTTTTTCAGCAGCTCTACAAGTGCGGCCATTTGGTTTGCATCCAGGGGTTTGGGCGCAATCCCCTCAGCGGCACGCTCAGCTACGTGCTTACGGTATTCTTCTAGCACGACGGTTCTCCTCGCTCTCATTGTCATAGTGCGGCAGGCGATTCTCTTCACGCTCCTGTGAGACAGCAGTTTGTAGGGTAAATGCCCAGTACCGCAACGGGCAGAATAGCAGGATTTTGACGATGTGTTAATCTGTTTACAAAAAAGCAACATAAAAAAGTGGCTGAATCGTTAAGGATGGTCTAGAGATTGTTTCCCTCCGTAAAAACTTCGTTAATTCGCATGGTGATAATCACCTTTCTCAACGAATCCCAAGATTAGTCAAAATTTAAACTACCGCCTCTTTATACTCGGATTCACAGCACCTGCGGGTGGCAGTTCGCCGACCATTGCGATTTCCTTGAGATCCGAATTATGAAAATGACTTTGCCGTTTAAACCCCATGTGCTGGCGCTAATTTGCAGTGCCGGGCTTTGTGCCGCCTCTACCGGGCTATATATAAAAAGCCGCACAGTGGAAGCGCCTGTAGAACCGCAATCGACACAACTGGCTGTGTCTGACGCTGCTGCGGTTACGCTTCCTGCAACGGTTTCCGCACCTCCCGTAATACCCGCAGTCGTCAAATCCGCATTCAGCACTGCACAAATAGATCAATGGGTCGCACCCGTCGCGCTGTATCCCGACGCCCTACTTTCGCAGGTGCTGATGGCATCAACCTATCCGACAAACGTTGCTCAAGCAGTGCAATGGTCGCACGATAATCCACTTAAACAAGGCGATGCTGCTATTCAGGCGGTATCTGACCAGCCGTGGGACGCCAGCGTTAAATCACTGGTGGCCTTTCCACAATTGATGGCATTGATGGGCGAAAACCCGCAATGGGTGCAAAACCTGGGCGATGCTTTTCTGGCGCAGCCGCAGGACGTGATGGACTCGGTACAGCGATTGCGGCAACTGGCGCAACAAACCGGCTCGCTGAAGTCATCAACCGAACAGAAAGTTATTACCACAACGAAGAAAGCTGTACCGGTAAAACAGACAGTCACGGCCCCCGTCATACCATCCAATACCGTTTTAACTGCCAACCCCGTCATTACAGAGCCGGCAACAACCGTCATTTCCATTGAGCCCGCCAATCCTGATGTGGTCTATATTCCCAACTACAACCCAACCGTGGTTTACGGGAACTGGGCCAATACTGCGTATCCGCCGGTTTATCTGCCACCACCAGCCGGAGAACCGTTTGTTGACAGCTTTGTACGCGGATTCGGATATAGCATGGGCGTTGCTACCACGTACGCACTATTCAGCAGCATCGACTGGGACGACGACGATCATGACCATCATCATCATGACGATGATGATTATCATCACCACGATGGCGGTCATCGTGACGGTAATGGCTGGCAACACAACGGCGACAACATCAATATCGACGTCAACAATTTCAACCGTATCACCGGTGAGCATCTTACTGATAAGAATATGGCATGGCGGCACAATCCAAACTACCGTAATGGTGTGCCCTATCATGATCAGGATATGGCAAAGCGTTTTCATCAAACCGATGTCAACGGCGGAATGAGTGCCACGCAGCTACCTGCTCCAACACGCGACAGCCAGCGTCAGGCGGCAGCAAGTCAGTTTCAGCAACGAACACACAGCGCACCAGTCATTACACGAGATACCCAACGTCAGGCAGCGGCACAGCGGTTTAATGAAGCTGAACACTATGGGAGCTATGACGACTTCCGCGACTTCAGCCGTCGCCAACCACTGACCCAGCAACAAAAGGACGCCGCTCGTCAGCGTTATCAGTCAGCTTCTCCTGAGCAGCGCCAGGCAGTTCACGAGAAAATGCAGACTAACCCGCAGAACCAGCAGCGAAGAGAGGCAGCGCGTGAGCGCATTCAGCCCGCCTCGCCTGAGCAGCGCCAGGCGGTTCGCGAGAAAATGCAGACTAACCCGCAGAACCAGCAGCGAAGAGAGGCAGCGCGTGAGCGTATTCAGTCTGCAACTCCCGAACAGCGCCAGGTGTTTAAGGAAAAAGTACAGCAGCGCCCACTGAACCAACAGCAACGTGATAACGCCCGCCAGCGTATACAATCGGCATCACCTGAACAACGTCAGGTTTTTCGGGAGAAAGTTCAGGAGAGCCGCCCACAACGTCTAAACGACAGTAACCATACTGTCAGGCTGAATAACGAGCAACGGTCAGCAGTACGCGAACGTCTCTCTGAGCGCGGAGCAAGGCGACTGGAAAGGTAAATTACAGACGTAAAAAAAGCGGCGTGGTTAGCCGCTTTTTTAATTGCCGGATGTTCCGGCAAACGAAAAATTACTTCTTCTTCGCTTTCGGGTTCGGCAGGTCGGTAATGCTACCTTCGAACACTTCTGCCGCCAGGCCCACAGACTCGTGCAGAGTCGGGTGCGCGTGGATGGTCAGTGCGATGTCTTCAGCATCACAACCCATTTCGATTGCCAGGCCGATTTCACCCAGCAGCTCGCCGCCGTTAGTACCGACAATCGCACCACCGATCACACGGTGAGATTCTTTGTCGAAAATCAGCTTGGTCATACCGTCTGCGCAGTCGGAAGCGATAGCACGACCAGAAGCAGCCCACGGGAAGGTGGCGGTTTCATAGCTGATGCCTTTCTCTTTCGCTTCTTTCTCAGTCAGACCTACCCATGCAACTTCTGGTTCGGTATAGGCGATGGACGGGATAACTTTCGGATCGAAGTAGTGTTTCTTACCGGCGATAACTTCAGCGGCAACGTGACCTTCGTGAACACCTTTGTGTGCCAGCATCGGCTGACCGACGATATCGCCGATAGCAAAGATGTGCGGTACGTTGGTACGCAGCTGTTTGTCAACGCGGATGAAACCACGGTCGTCAACTTCCACGCCAGCTTTGCCTGCGTCGAGGTTTTTACCGTTCGGCACACGACCAATCGCTACCAGCACGGCGTCGTAACGCTGCGGTTCAGCTGGTGCTTTTTTGCCTTCCATCGTCACATAAATACCGTCTTCTTTCGCTTCAACGGCGGTAACTTTGGTTTCCAGCATCAGGTTGAATTTCTTGCTGATACGCTTGGTGAAGACTTTAACGATGTCTTTGTCAGCTGCCGGGATAACCTGGTCGAACATTTCAACCACGTCAATCTGTGAACCCAGCGCGTGGTATACGGTGCCCATTTCCAGACCGATGATACCGCCACCCATTACCAGCAGGCGTTCTGGTACTTCTTTCAGTTCCAGCGCGTCAGTGGAGTCCCAGATACGCGGATCTTCATGCGGAATAAACGGTAGTTGGATCGGGCGAGAACCCGCTGCAATGATCGCGTTGTCGAAGTTGATCACGGTTTTGCCGTTCTCACCTTCAACTTCCAGGGTGTTAGCCCCGGTAAATTTACCCAGACCGTTGACCACTTTGACTTTGCGGCCTTTCGCCATACCAGCCAGACCACCGGTCAGCTGATTGATCACTTTCTCTTTCCAGGTACGAATCTTGTCAATATCGGTTTTCGGTTCGCCGAAGACGATACCGTGTTCAGCCAGCGCTTTGGCTTCTTCGATAACTTTTGCTACGTGCAGCAGTGCTTTAGAAGGGATACAGCCGACGTTCAGGCAAACACCGCCAAGGGTGTTGTAACGTTCTACGATTACGGTTTCCAGACCTAAATCAGCGCAACGGAAGGCAGCGGAGTAACCTGCGGGGCCTGCCCCAAGTACCACGACCTGAGTTTTGATTTCAGTACTCATCATGACCTCTATATATTTATCTCCGGCGGTCATACCCGTCGTCTTTCAGGCCGCAGCGGCGTTAGCTTCACGCCCTCACCCCAGTCACTTACTTATGTAAGCTCCTGGGGATTCTGGCGCTTGCTACCTTGCTGCACCCAGAAATCCATAGGGTATGTGAAGTAATACCCTAACCACCACCGGGTCGTTCTATCCGTCGGTATTTTACAAAATTGTTAACAATTTTTAAACAACAAACGGCAACCGATTTGTCTATTCGCTAATAACCTCAATACATTCATGAGATTACCAGAAAAAAGCCGGCCGTTGGGCCGGCTCTTTTACTTACATCACCAGACGGCGAATGTCAGACAGCGTGTTGTTAATGATGGTAATGAAACGGGCACCATCAGCACCGTCGATCACGCGGTGGTCGAAGGAGAGAGAAATCGGCAGCATCAGACGCGGCACGAACTCTTTACCATTCCACACCGGCTCCATCGCGGACTTGGAAACGCCGAGGATAGCCACTTCCGGCGCGTTCACAATCGGCGCGAAGTGGGTAGTACCCAGGCCGCCGATGCTGGAGATGGTGAAGCAACCGCCCTGCATTTCGCCCGCAGTCAGCTTACCGTCACGCGCTTTCTTAGAAATAGTCATCAGCTCGCGAGACAGCTCGATGATGCCTTTCTTGTTGACGTCTTTGAATACCGGAACAACCAGACCGTTCGGGGTATCCACCGCCACACCGATGTTGATGTATTTCTTCAGGGTCAGACGCTGACCGTCTTCCGACAGCGAACTGTTGAAGCGAGGCATCTGCTCAAGAGCTGCAGCAACGGCTTTCATGATGAAGACAACTGGGGTTATCTTCACATCCAGCTTACGTTTCGCCGCTTCTTCGTTCTGCTGTTTACGGAACGCTTCCAGCTCGGTGATATCGGTTTTGTCGAAGTGAGTAACATGCGGGATCATCACCCAGTTACGGCTCAGGTTCGCACCAGAGATTTTCTGGATGCGGCCCAGTTCCACTTCTTCGATTTCACCAAACTTGCTGAAGTCCACCTTCGGCCACGGCAGCATGCCAGGGATACCGCCGCCAGTCGCTGCCGGAGCCGCTTCTGCACGTTTGATAGCTTCTTTCACGTAAGCCTGAACATCTTCGCGCAGGATACGACCTTTACGGCCAGTGCCCTTCACTTTCGCCAGGTTAACGCCAAACTCGCGTGCCAGACGGCGGATCAGCGGAGTCGCGTGAACGTAAGCGTCGTTTTCAGCAAATTCAGATTTGCCTTCCGCTTTCGCAGCCGGTGCTGCTGCCGGGGCTTCAGCTTTTGCTGCCGGAGCCGGCGCTGCCGCTTCCTGTTTCGCAGGAGCTGCCGCAGGTGCTGCGCCTTCAACTTCGAAGATCATAATCAGCGAGCCAGTTTTCACTTTATCGCCAACGTTGACTTTCAGTTCCTTCACGACGCCTGCAAACGGAGCCGGAACTTCCATAGACGCTTTATCGCCTTCTACGGTGATCAGTGACTGTTCAGCGGCAACTTTGTCGCCCACTTTCACCATCACTTCGGTCACTTCAACTTCGTCACCGCCGATATCCGGAACGTTAACTTCTTTCACGCCAGCCGCTGGTGCAGGGGCCGCTGCCGGAGCCGCTTCCTGTTTAGCCGCCGGAGCTGCCGCGCCTGCTTCACCCGCGACTTCGAAGACCATAATCAGCGAGCCGGTAGACACTTTGTCACCCACGTTCACTTTGATCTCTTTCACGGTGCCAGCAAACGGAGCCGGAACTTCCATAGAAGCTTTATCGCCTTCTACGGTGATCAGCGACTGTTCAGCTTCAACTTTATCGCCAACTTTCACCAGGATTTCGGTCACTTCAACTTCGTCGCTGCCGATATCCGGAACGTTAACGTCTTTTGCCGCGGCAGCCGCTGGTGCTGCTGCCGGAGCTGCTTCTTTCTTCTCTTCTGCCTGAGCAGGTGCAGCGTCTGCTGCACCGTCGGCGGAATCGAAAATCATAATCAGTGCGCCGGTCTGGGTTTTATCGCCAACAGAGACTTTGATCTCTTTAACGATACCCGCCTGCGGAGATGGAACTTCCATAGAGGCTTTGTCGCCTTCTACGGTGATCAGCGACTGTTCGGCTTCAACTTTGTCGCCCACTTTGACCAGGATCTCGGTGATTTCAACTTCATCAGCCCCGATGTCCGGTACTTTGATTTCGATAGCCATTATTCTTTTACCTCTTACGCCAGACGCGGGTTAACTTTATCTGCATCGATGTTGAATTTGGCGATTGCGTCAGCAACCACTTTCTTATCGATTTCGCCACGTTTAGCCAGTTCGCCCAGCGCCGCTACAACCACGTAGGAAGCATCAACTTCGAAGTGGTGACGCAGGTTCTCACGGCTGTCGGAACGACCGAAGCCATCAGTACCCAGTACGCGGTAGTCGTCAGCCGGTACGTAAGTACGGACCTGCTCAGCGAACAGTTTCATATAGTCGGTAGATGCCACTGCCGGAGCGTCGTTCATCACCTGAGCGATATACGGAACGCGCGGAGTTTCCAGCGGGTGCAGCATGTTCCAGCGTTCACAATCCTGACCATCACGCGCCAGCTCGGTGAAGGAGGTCACGCTATAAACGTCAGAACCTACGCCGTAATCTTTCGCCAGGATCTCTGCCGCTTCACGGACGTGACGCAGGATGGAACCGGAGCCCAGCAGCTGAACTTTACCTTTGCTACCTTCAATGGTTTCGAGTTTGTAGATACCTTTACGGATACCTTCCTCAGCACCTTCCGGCATTGCCGGCATGTGGTAGTTTTCGTTCAGCGTAGTGATGTAGTAGTAAACGTTCTCTTGTTTTTCACCGTACATACGCTCCAGACCGTCATGCATGATGACAGCAACTTCGTAAGCGTAAGCCGGGTCGTAAGAGATACAGTTCGGGATAGTCAGCGACTGAATGTGGCTGTGACCATCTTCGTGCTGCAGACCTTCGCCGTTCAGGGTGGTACGACCGGAAGTACCGCCGATCAGGAAGCCACGCGCTTGCTGGTCGCCAGCCGCCCAGCACAGATCGCCGATACGCTGGAAGCCGAACATCGAGTAATAGATGTAGAACGGGATCATCGGCAGATTGTTGGTGCTGTAAGAGGTCGCCGCTGCCAGCCAGGAACACCCTGCGCCCAGCTCGTTGATCCCTTCCTGCAGAATCTGACCTTTCTCGTCTTCTTTATAGTAAGCAACCTGCTCGCGGTCCTGCGGGGTGTACTGCTGACCGTTCGGGCTGTAAATACCAATCTGACGGAACAGACCTTCCATACCGAAAGTACGCGCTTCGTCGGCGATGATCGGCACCAGACGATCTTTGATCGACTTGTTCTTCAGCATCACGTTCAGGGCACGAACGAAAGCGATAGTGGTAGAGATCTCTTTGCTCTGCTCTTCCAACAGCGCGCCGAAGTCTTGCAGGCTCGGCAGCTCAAGCTTCTCGGTGAAGTTCGGCTGACGGCTTGGCAGATAACCGTGCAGTTTCTGACGCTGAGCGTGCAGATAGGTATGCTCTTCAGAACCTTCCGGGAAGGTGATGTACGGCAGTTTTTCGATATCTGCATCAGACACCGGCACATTGAAACGGTCGCGGATGTGACGCACGCCGTCCATGTTCATTTTCTTAACCTGGTGCGCGATGTTTTTACCTTCAGCCGCGTCGCCCATGCCGTAACCTTTAATGGTATGAGCAAGGATTACTGTCGCTTTGCCTTTGGTTTCCTGCGCTTTCTTGAATGCAGCGTAGATTTTCTTCGGATCGTGACCACCACGGTTCAGTGCCCAGATCTGCTCGTCAGTCCAGTCTGCAACCAGTGCTGCGGTTTCAGGATATTTACCGAAGAAGTGTTCACGAACGTACGCACCATCTTTCGATTTGAAGGTCTGGTAGTCGCCGTCAACGGTTTCGTTCATCAGCTGGATCAGTTTACCGCTGGTATCTTTACGCAGCAGTTCATCCCAACGGCTACCCCACATCACTTTGATCACGTTCCAGCCAGCACCTTCGAAGATGCCTTCCAGTTCGTTGATGATCTTGCCGTTACCGGTGACCGGGCCGTCAAGACGCTGCAGGTTACAGTTGATAACGAAGACCAGGTTATCCAGTTTTTCACGGGTAGCGATGGTGATCGCACCTTTGGATTCCGGTTCGTCCATTTCACCGTCACCGAGGAACGCGTAAACGGTTTGTTTAGAGGTATCTTTCAGGCCACGGTGTTCCAGATATTTCAGGAATTTAGCCTGGTAAATAGCACCAATCGGACCCAGACCCATAGATACGGTCGGGAACTGCCAGAATTCCGGCATCAGTTTCGGGTGCGGATAGGAAGAGAGGCCATTGCCGTGAACTTCCTGACGGAAGTTATCCAGCTGCTCCTGAGTCAGACGACCTTCCAGGAAAGCACGAGCGTAAACGCCCGGGGAGATGTGGCCCTGGAAGTAAACCAGGTCGCCGCCATCCTGCTCGTTGCGTGCACGGAAGAAGTGGTTAAAGCACACATCATAAATGGTTGCGGAAGACTGGAAGGACGCCATATGGCCGCCCAGTTCGAGGTCTTTTTTCGACGCACGCAGAACCGTCATGATGGCGTTCCAGCGGATAGCTGAACGAATACGGCGTTCCAGTTCCAGATTACCCGGATACTCCGGTTGTTCTTCAACGGGGATGGTGTTGATGTAGTTGCTGATACCGGTGCCTGCGGCTACGTTTACACCGCCTTTGCGGGCTTCAGCAAGCAGTTGGTCGATCAGATACTGAGCACGCTCAACACCTTCTTCACGGATGACCGATTCGATCGCCTGGAGCCAGTCGCGAGTTTCGATCGGATCCACGTCATTTGGGAAACGTTCTGACATGGGTTATTCCTTATCTATCTAATAACGTTGAGTTTTCTGGAACCTGTCCCATTGAACTCTCGCCGGAAAGCTCAATAAGACAGGTTCTACGTTTAGTTGCCGCGCTTTTATATGCGCTTGATTTACAACATCTTCTGGATAATTTTTACCAGAAAAATCACTAATTCTTTCGTTGCTCCAGACGACGCAGAGAACGCTCACGGCGGCTTTCTTCACGGCTTCTGTCGAGCAAAATTTCTTCGATAAAGGCCAGATGGCGATGCGATGCTTCGCGCGCTTCTTCCGGCTTACCGGCCATAATCGCTTCAAATATGCGGGTGCGGTGACTACTCACCAGCGGCAGCATCTCGCGACGCGAATAGAGCAATTCGAAGTTCTGGCGGACATTCTGGGCCAACATCGGCTCCATACACCTTAGCAGATGAAGCAGAACCACATTGTGGGCCGCTTCGGTGACGGCAATCTGGTACTGGAGTACGGCGTTTGATTCCGCGTCCAGATCGCCAGACTGCTGCGCCAGCTCTATGGCGTGGTGGAGTTCACGGATGCGTTCCTTGTCTTCATCGGTACTACGCAGCGCGGCGTAATAAGCGGCGATACCTTCCAGGGCGTGTCGTGTTTCGAGCAAGTCATACTGTGATTCAGGATGGTCGGAGAGCAGCTCTACCAGCGGATCGCTGAAGCTTTGCCATAGGCTGCTCTGGACAAAAGTGCCGCCACCCTGGCGACGAAGCAACAAGCCCTTCGCTTCGAGACGTTGAATCGCCTCACGCAAGGAGGGACGGGAGACGTCAAACTGTTTTGCCAGTTCGCGTTCCGGTGGGAGTTTTTCGCCCGGGCGGAGAGTGCCTTCGAGGATCAAAAACTCCAGTTGCTGCTCAATCACATCGGAGAGTTTTGGTTGGCGGATTTTGCTGTAGGCCATGAGTTCCTGTCTTAAGCCACTTGCCGAAGTCAATTGGTCTTACCAATTTCATGTCTGTGACGCTAAAGTAACAAAGTATTCACCTTATGTCCATACAGGTTTTGATTGAAATCATGAAACTGTGCACATTTTAACAACTTGACATATATAGCGTTTCAAAGTTGTAACTATGCACAAATGTAGACTTTACGTATGAAAGGTTTTTTTTAACGATTATTAAACTATAAAAATCCGAATTGAACCGATTCACTTACCAATTTTGTGATTTTTAATTCAATAAAAACAAATTTAAATTCATTCTATATATTGAGAGGCGTTGAGGCTGAGCTTTACAAACGGTTCCTTTTTAAGCAACTCATCTTCAACCATGCATAAAGCGGGTGCATTCGCTGCCGCATACCATTATTCTTGATCTGACGGAAGTCTTTTTGTAACAATTCAAACTTCTTTGATGTAAACAAATTAATACAACAAACGGAATTGCAAACTTACACACGCATCACTGCGTAGATCAAAAAAACAACCACCGCACGAGGTTTCATGATGGAAGGTCAACAGCACGGCGAGCAGCTAAAGCGCGGCCTTAAAAACCGCCATATTCAGCTTATCGCGCTGGGTGGCGCGATAGGGACCGGGTTATTCCTGGGTAGCGCCTCCGTAATACAGTCCGCAGGGCCAGGGATTATCCTGGGTTACGCCATTGCTGGTTTTATCGCCTTTCTGATCATGCGTCAGCTGGGTGAAATGGTGGTCGAAGAACCTGTCGCAGGCTCCTTTAGCCACTTTGCTTATAAATACTGGGGCAGTTTTGCCGGTTTCGCCTCTGGCTGGAACTACTGGGTACTGTACGTTTTAGTTGCCATGGCAGAGCTGACTGCCGTGGGTAAATACATTCAGTTCTGGTATCCGGAAATCCCAACCTGGGTTTCTGCCGCCGTATTCTTTGTGGTGATTAACGCCATCAACCTGACCAACGTTAAAGTGTTTGGCGAGATGGAGTTCTGGTTTGCCATTATCAAAGTTATTGCGGTAGTAGCGATGATCATCTTCGGCGGCTGGCTGCTGTTCAGTGGCAACGGCGGCCCGCAGGCGAGCGTTAGCAACCTGTGGGATCAGGGTGGTTTCCTGCCGCACGGCTTCACCGGACTGGTGATGATGATGGCGATTATCATGTTCTCGTTCGGTGGTCTGGAACTGGTGGGGATCACCGCAGCAGAAGCTGATAACCCGGAGCAAAGTATACCGAAAGCAACTAACCAGGTTATCTACCGCATCCTGATTTTCTATATTGGTTCGTTAGCCGTTCTGCTCTCACTGATGCCGTGGACCCGCGTTACCGCCGATACCAGTCCGTTTGTGCTGATCTTCCACGAGTTAGGCGATACCTTTGTGGCGAATGCGCTGAACATCGTGGTACTGACTGCGGCGCTCTCCGTGTACAACAGCTGCGTATATTGCAACAGCCGTATGCTGTTTGGTCTGGCACAACAGGGTAATGCGCCAAAAGCGCTGGCGTCTGTCGATAAACGTGGTGTACCAGTAAATACCATTCTGGTGTCTGCACTGGTAACGGCGTTGTGCGTACTGATTAACTACCTTGCCCCAGAGTCCGCTTTCGGACTGTTAATGGCGCTGGTGGTATCTGCACTGGTAATCAACTGGGCGATGATTAGCCTGGCGCATATGAAATTCCGTCGCGCCAAGCAGGAACAAGGCGTGGTAACTCGCTTCCCTGCTCTGCTTTATCCGCTGGGTAACTGGATCTGCCTGCTGTTTATGGCGGCGGTACTGGTGATTATGCTGATGACCCCAGGAATGGCGATTTCGGTATACCTGATCCCGGTATGGCTGATCGTGTTAGGTATCGGCTATCTGTTTAAAGAGAAAACCGCCAAAGCCGTAAAAGCGCATTAATCTCTCTACGCCCTCACCCGTACAGGGTGAGGGCAATAATCTTTACACCAACGCCCCGTAAATCGTCAGTAGTGCAATCACCACCACGACCACGAACGAGGTTTTCTTCGCCATTGAAACCGCTGCCTTCGGCGTCTCCACCTTATCGACATGCGGTTCACGCGCCAGAGAGAACTGCGCCAGACGCGTTAACACCTGATACTGCGAAGTATGGAAATCACCCAGCGAAGCAAACCAGGCCGGTAACGCTTTCTCACCATGACCGATCAAGGCATATACCACACCCGCAAGACGAACCGGCACCCAATCCAGTACATGAAGCACGGCATCAATGCCGGACTGTAAACGATGATGCGGCGTCTGATATCGCGCCAGCCAGTATTGCCATGCACGCAAAAACGCATACCCCATCAGCGTAACGGGTCCCCAGGTTCCCCCCACAATCAGCCAGAACAGCGGTGCAAGATAAAAACGAAAGTTAATCCACAGCAATGCATTTTGCAGCTCACGCAAATACTCACGTTCGTCGCAGCCTGCCGGGACGCCGTGAATCATGGTGAGTTCGCCAACCATCGTGGCACGGGCATGGCTATCATTACGTGAAGCAGCTGTCAGATAAGCATGATAATGAAGACGAACTTTACCTGCGCCAATACACAGCAAACCAATCAGCAGCCACACCAGTAGCGTGGGAACGTTGAACAATACTCCCTGCAATGCGCGTAACAGTAAAAAAGTCACGCCCATCGCAATAATGGTCATGCCTAACGTGCGCCCGAGAGAAAAATGTTTCACCCGCCGAAAGAACGCTTCAAGACGATGATCAAGCTGCCAGTGCTCGCCCAACTTAAACAGGCGCTCGAAAATTAACACCAGTAAGGTTGTAAATAGCGTCATGTTGTCTCCTTGCTGACCAGCGCACGAAACCGTGCCCAATCAAATGCAGGACCGGGATCGGTTTTCCGATCCGGCGCAATATCACAATGGCCCGTCATGTTATTAGCGATATCCGGATAGCAATCAATCAGTGCCCGCGTAACCGCCGCAAGCTGTTGATACTGCGCATCGGTATACGCCAGCGTATCGGTGCCTTCAAGCTCAATCCCAATAGAAAAATCATTGCAGCGTTCGCGCCCCTGATACTGAGAGACTCCCGCATGCCATGCACGTTTATCGAAAGGAACATACTGGACTATTTCACCATCACGGCGAATCAAACAGTGAGCGGAGACGCGCAAATGGGCGATCTCAGCAAAGAAAGGATGTGCCTGCGGATCAATAGTTCCAGTGAATAATGCGTCGATCCACGGACCGCCAAACTCGCCTGGCGGCAGGCTAATATTGTGCACCACCAGCAGGGTGGGTGTTTCGTCATCCGGGCGGCAATCGTAATGTGGTGAGGGAACGCGGCGCGCGCCAACCAGCCACCCCTGTTCTAACAACATGCAGGATCTCCTTATATGTGGTGCTAATACCCGGTTCAGAGTAGCATGTTTCTACCTTATGATTCGTTAGCTATCTGGAGTTTTAACATGCCGCCTCGCCGCTACAACCCTGACACCCGACGTGACGAGCTGCTGGAACGCATTAATCTCGATATCCCCGGCGCGGTGGCCCAGGCGCTGCGGGAAGATTTAGGCGGAACAGTCGATGCCAACAATGATATTACGGCAAAACTTTTACCGGAAAATTCTCGCTCTCATGCCACGGTGATCACCCGCGAGAATGGCGTCTTTTGCGGCAAACGCTGGGTTGAAGAGGTGTTTATTCAACTGGCAGGCGACGATGTCACCATAATCTGGCATGTGGATGACGGCGATGTCATCAATACCAATCAATCCTTGTTCGAACTTGAAGGCCCATCCCGCGTGCTGTTAACGGGCGAACGCACTGCGCTTAATTTTGTGCAAACCCTTTCAGGAGTTGCCAGTAAGGTACGCCACTATGTCGAATTGCTGGAAGGCACCAACACGCAGTTGTTGGATACGCGCAAAACCTTACCCGGCCTGCGTTCAGCTCTGAAATACGCGGTACTTTGCGGCGGCGGAGCGAATCACCGTCTGGGGCTTTCTGATGCCTTCCTGATCAAAGAAAATCATATTATTGCCTCCGGCTCAGTGCGCCAGGCCGTCGAAAAAGCGTCCTGGCTGCACCCGGATGCGCCAGTAGAAGTCGAAGTAGAGAATCTGGAAGAACTTGATGAAGCCCTGAAAGCAGGAGCCGATATCATCATGCTGGATAACTTCGAAACAGAACAGATGCGCGAAGCCGTCAAACGCACCAACGGCAAGGCGCTACTGGAAGTGTCTGGCAACGTCACTGACAAAACACTGCGTGAATTTGCCGAAACGGGCGTGGACTTTATCTCCGTCGGTGCGCTAACTAAACACGTACAAGCACTCGACCTTTCAATGCGTTTTCGCTAATAGTTGACAGATTTATCCGCTCCATCGCGGGCGGATAATCTCCCCTTCCCCAACTTTCTTCGTAACGCCTCGCAAATTTCTTGTCTTTCGCTGCAACGAAATAAAAAACCTCGGAATCTGCTTTCCCGTTTCGTTTTTTGCCCCTCGCCTGTGCTGATGGCGTTTGCCAAAGTAGCGCCAACCAAATCAAGGAGCGAAACAGATGGACAAGCAACGCGGTTTTACACTTATCGAACTGATGGTGGTTATTGGCATCATTGCCATTTTAAGCGCCATTGGTATTCCCGCTTATCAAAACTACCTGCGCAAAGCCGCACTCACCGACATGCTACAAACCTTTGTGCCTTACCGTACCGCCGTAGAGTTGTGCGCGCTGGAACATGGTGGATTAGATACCTGCGACGGTGGCAGCAATGGCATTCCCTCGCCTACCACCACCCGCTATGTTTCAGCCATGAGTGTGGCAAAGGGCGTGGTGTCGCTGACCGGGCAAGAAAGTCTCAATGGGCTAAGCGTCGTCATGACACCGGGTTGGGATAACGCAAACGGCGTCACCGGCTGGACGCGCAACTGCAATATTCAAAGTGACAGCGCATTGCAGCAAGCCTGCGAAGATGTCTTCCGCTTTGATGACGCCAACTAAGGAGCGGCAATGAATATTCCACAGCTCACTGCCCTGTGTCTGCGTTATCATGGAGTCTTGCTGGATGCCAGCGAAGAGGTGGTTCATGTTGCGGTAGTCGATGCACCTTCGCATGAGCTACTGGACGCATTGCATTTCGCTACCACCAAACGTATTGAGATCACCTGCTGGACACGCCAACAAATGGAAGGTCACGCCAGTCGCACACAACAGACATTGCCCGTAGCTGTTCAGGAGAAGCATCAGCCCAAAGCAGAGTTGCTAACTCGAACGTTACAATCTGCGCTGGAACAACGCGCGTCTGATATTCATATCGAACCAGCGGACAATGCCTACCGCATCCGCTTGCGTATCGACGGCGTATTGCATCCTTTACCGGATGTTTCACCGGATGCCGGAGTCGCATTAACCGCCAGATTAAAAGTGCTGGGAAACCTGGATATTGCGGAACATCGCCTGCCGCAGGACGGGCAATTCACTGTCGAACTGGCAGGAAACGCCGTCTCATTTCGTATTGCGACCTTACCATGTCGGGGTGGTGAAAAGGTGGTATTAAGGTTGTTACAGCAGGTGGGTCAGGCACTGGATGTCAACACGCTTGGAATGCAGCCGTTACAACTGGCGGACTTTGCTCATGCCTTGCAACAACCACAGGGACTGGTGCTGGTAACTGGCCCTACCGGCAGCGGCAAAACGGTCACGCTTTATAGTGCCCTGCAAAAGCTGAATACCGCTGACATTAATATTTGTAGCGTCGAAGATCCAGTTGAGATCCCCATAGCCGGACTAAACCAGACGCAAATCCATCCGCGTGCCGGACTCACCTTTCAGGGCGTTTTGCGTGCGTTATTGCGCCAGGATCCTGACGTCATCATGATCGGAGAGATCCGCGATGGCGAAACAGCAGAGATCGCTATTAAAGCGGCGCAAACTGGTCACCTGGTGTTGTCTACCCTACACACTAATTCCACCTGCGAAACGCTGGTACGTTTACAGCAAATGGGGGTCGCCCGCTGGATGCTATCATCGGCGCTTACGCTGGTAATAGCCCAGCGTCTGGTACGCAAACTTTGCCCACATTGTCGCCGGCAGCAAGGGGAGCCCATCCACATTCCAGACAATGTATGGCCATCGCCGCTGCCCCACTGGCAGGCACCCGGTTGTGTACATTGCTACCACGGTTTTTATGGTCGTACGGCCTTATTTGAAGTTCTGCCCATAACGCCGGTCATTCGTCAGCTTATTTCCGCTAATACCGACGTTGAATCGCTGGAAACGCACGCACGACAGGCGGGTATGCGTACGCTTTTTGAAAACGGCTGCCTGGCCGTAGAGCAAGGCTTAACCACCTTTGAAGAGTTAATCCGCGTACTGGGGATGCCGCATGGCGAGTAAGCAACTCTGGCGCTGGCATGGCATAACCGGCGACGGCAATGCGCAAGATGGGATGCTATGGGCAGAGAGCCGTACTTTACTGCTTATGGCACTACAGCAACAGATGGTTACCCCACTAAGCCTGAAGCGAATCGCCATCAATTCTGCGCAGTGGCGAGGAGATAAAAGCGCGGAAGTCATTCATCAACTGGCGACGCTACTCAAAGCAGGGTTAACGCTTTCTGAAGGGCTGGCTCTGCTGGCGGAACAGCATCCCAGTAAGCAATGGCAAGCGTTGCTGCAATCGCTGGCGCACGATCTCGAACAGGGCATTGCTTTTTCCAATGCCTTATTACCCTGGTCAGAGGTATTTCCGCCGCTCTATCAGGCGATGATCCGCACGGGTGAACTGACCGGTAAGCTGGATGAATGCTGCTTTGAACTGGCGCGTCAGCAAAAGCCCAGCGTCAGTTGACCGACAAAGTGAAATCAGCGTTACGTTATCCCATCATCATTTTAGCGATGGCAATCATGGTGGTTGTGGCAATGCTGCATTTTGTTCTGCCGGAGTTTGCCGCTATCTATAAGACCTTCAACACCCCACTACCGGCACTAACGCAGGGGATCATGACGCTGGCAGACTTTAGTGGCGAATGGGGCTGGCTGCTGGTGTTGTTCGGCTTTCTGCTGGCGATAGCCAATAAGTTGCTGATGCGCCGACCGACCAGGCTTATAGTGCGGCAGAAATTGCTGTTACGCATCCCGATTATGGGTTCACTGATGAGGGGACAAAAACTCACGCAGATCTTTACGATTCTGGCGCTGACACAAAGTGCAGGCATTACTTTTTTACAGGGCGTAGAGAGCGTCAGAGAAACAATGCGCTGCCCATACTGGGTGCAACTTCTAACACAAATCCAGCACGATATCAGTAACGGTCAACCCATCTGGCTGGCGCTAAAAAATACCGGTGAGTTTAGCCCGCTCTGTTTGCAATTAGTGAGAACAGGAGAGGCCTCCGGCTCGCTGGATCTCATGTTAGACAACCTCGCCCATCATCATCGGGATAACACAATGGCGCTGGCGGATAACCTCGCAGCCTTACTGGAACCGGCGTTGCTGATCATAACGGGAGGAATTATCGGTACGCTGGTGGTGGCAATGTATCTGCCAATTTTCCATTTAGGCGATGCGATGAGTGGGATGGGATAACGCTGGCGTGTTGCTCCACGCCAGCGTTGGGAGATTACAGGTTGTTGAAGATGCGGTTTTCTTGTTCCAGCACACGAATAAACGTGGTGCGCTTGGTCAGCTCTTTCAGGCGTGAAGCCCCAACGTATGTACAAGCTGAACGCAGGCCGCCCAAAATATCACGCGCGGTATTTTCAACCGGGCCTCGCAGCGGCAGCTTAACGGTTTTACCTTCTGCTGCGCGATATTCCGCAACGCCGCCAACGTGACGTTTCATCGCAGACTCGGAGCTCATGCCGTAGAACAGCATAAATTTCTCGCCGTTCTCCTCAACGATGCGACCGCCGCTCTCTTCGTGGCCCGCCAGCATGCCGCCAAGCATGACGAAATCGGCACCGCCGCCAAAAGCTTTCGCGACATCGCCCGGCGTGGTGCAGCCACCATCGCTGACGATCATTCCGCCCAGACCGTGCGCAGCATCGGCACATTCGATTACCGCAGAAAGTTGCGGATAACCGACGCCTGTTTTGACACGAGTTGTACAAACAGAACCTGGGCCAATGCCAACTTTAACGATATCGGCACCGGAGAGGATAAGCTCCTCACACATTTCACCAGTTACTACGTTGCCAGCACAAATGGTTTTGGTCGGCCACGCTTCACGCGCTTTCGCAACGAACTGCACGAAGTGTTCGGAATAACCATTCGCCACATCAATACAAACGAAGTTTAATGCCGGGTTCAGGTCGAGAATCTGTTTAGTTTTTTCGAAATCCGCATCAGACGTACCGGTAGAAACCATCACATGTTTCAGCACATCAGCGGAAGAATTGTTGATAAACGCTTGCCACTCTTCGACAGAATAGTGTTTATGCACAGCAGTCAAAATATCAAAAGAAGCCAGCGCAGAGGCCATAGAAAATGTGCCTACGGTGTCCATATTTGCAGCGATAATCGGCACGCCGGACCAGCTCTGACCTGAATGTTTGAAGGTGAATTGACGTTCCAGTTCAACATCGGAACGGCTTTTAAGAGTGGAGCGTTTAGGGCGGATGAGAACGTCTTTAAAACCTAACTTCAGATCTTCTTCAATACGCATGTGCGGATTCCTGGGGTTAATGGCTATAAGGGTAAGAGCGCAACTCCAGTGACGCTATCATACGCACTAATCAATGCGGCGCAAGACTGCGAAATTGTCTTTTTTTACGCTACAATCCCATAAATTTACCTGGTAAATAGTGAGCGAACGTTTCATCAATTTCGCTTTCGTGCGCTCATTTTTAACGTTTTGATAATCATGATGAATTCCCGGGAATATAAATTATGAGGTATATAGTTGCCTTAACGGGAGGCATTGGCAGTGGCAAGAGTACCGTTGCCAATGCGTTTGCTGATCTCGGAATTAACGTCATTGATGCCGATATTATCGCGCGTCAGGTGGTTGAACCAGGTGCACCTGCGCTACATGCCATTGCTGATCACTTTGGCGCTAACATGATTGCTGCGGATGGAACATTGCAGCGCCGGGCCTTGCGCGAGCGGATCTTCGCCAACCCGGAAGAGAAAAACTGGCTTAACGCCCTGCTGCATCCGCTGATTCAGCAAGAGACGCAACACCAGATCCAGCAAGCTACTTCCCCCTATGTACTGTGGGTTGTGCCATTGCTGGTAGAAAACTCACTGTATAAAAAAGCGAATCGAGTGCTTGTGGTGGATGTCAGCCCAGAAACGCAACTTAAGCGCACCATGCAGCGCGATGATGTAACTCGCGAGCATGTCGAACAAATCCTTGCTGCTCAGGCAACGCGCGAAGCCCGCCTTGCCGTGGCAGATGACGTCATTGATAATAACGGCGCACCGGATGCTATCGCATCGGATGTTGCCCGCCTGCACGCACACTATTTGCAGCTTGCGTCGCAGTTTGTCTCACAGGAAAAACCGTAATGCAGACCCAGGTCCTTTTTGAACATCCACTAAATGAAAAAATGCGTACATGGCTGCGCATTGAGTTTTTGATTCAGCAACTCACCGTTAATTTACCCATCGCTGACCACGCTGGCGCGCTGCATTTCTTCCGTAATGTCAGTGAATTACTGGATGTTTTCGAGCGCGGCGAAGTCCGCACTGAGCTGTTGAAAGAACTTGACCGGCAGCAACGTAAACTCCAGACCTGGATTGGCGTGCCTGGCGTGGACCAGAGCCGTATTGAAGCATTAATTCAGCAGTTAAAGGCGGCGGGGAGCGTATTAATTTCCGCGCCGCGTATCGGGCAATTTCTGCGTGAAGATCGTTTGATTGCTCTGGTGCGTCAGCGACTGAGCATCCCAGGCGGCTGTTGCAGCTTTGATTTACCAACATTGCACATTTGGCTGCATCTACCCCAGGCGCAGCGCGACAGCCAGGTAGAAACCTGGATTGCCAGCCTGAACCCGCTCACCCAGGCACTTACCATGGTGCTGGATTTAATTCGCCAGTCGGCCCCCTTCCGTAAACAAACCAGCCTGAATGGTTTTTATCAGGATAACGGTGGCGATGCCGACTTGCTGCGCCTGAATCTGTCGCTCGATTCACAGCTTTATCCGCAAATTTCCGGACATAAGAGCCGTTTTGCCATTCGTTTTATGCCGCTGGACACTGAAAACGGACAGGTACCGGAACGTCTGGATTTCGAACTGGCCTGTTGCTAAGGAGTAAAAATGTCAGAAACTATTACGGTGAATTGCCCAACCTGCGGGAAAACGGTGGTGTGGGGTGAAATCAGCCCGTTTCGGCCATTTTGCTCCAAACGTTGTCAGCTGATCGACCTCGGAGAATGGGCTGCTGAAGAAAAACGAATCCCCAGCAGTGGCGATCTTTCCGAAAGCGATGACTGGAGCGAAGAACCAAAGCAGTGACATTTGTCTGATGCCGCACGTAGGCCTGATAAGACGCGGACAGCGTCGCATCAGGCATCTTGTGCAAATGTCGGATGCGGCGTGAACGCCTTATCCGACCTACAAAAACAAATTTATCAATGAGTTAGAAATCCCTGTAGGCCTGATAAGACGCGCCAGCGTCGCATCAGGCATCGTGTGCGAATGTCGGATGCGGCGAAAACGCCTTATCTGACCTACAGACGTTTAAGCTTCGCAATTACCGGTTCATTGGCTGGCGGAAAATCATCGGCATTAAGATCGACCAGCGCCATCCACTCACCGGGTTGCCCTTCTTTACCCCACGGCTTCCCTTCCCAGCGTTCGACCAGCCAGAACCACAGTGTTATATGCCTGTCCGGGAATTCATATTCCAGTTTTTCAAATAGCGAAAAATGTTGTGGGGTAATCCCGACTTCTTCCTGAAGTTCACGCACCACCGCCTGTTCCGGCGTTTCACCCATTTCAATTTTACCGCCGGGAAACTCCAGTTTATTCGCCATGTGCGCATCTGCTGCGCGACGCGTTATAAAGATTTCATTGTTCTCGTTGCGAATAATACCTACCGCAATTTGCAGCTTTTTCATTGTCTTAAACCTATAAAAAAGGCGCAGAATCCTGCGCCTTTTACTTCAACTGTTAGCTTTTATTGCAGGCGACCATGGCACTGCTTGTATTTTTTACCAGAACCGCACGGGCAAGGATCGTTACGTCCTACTTTGCGTTCACCGGTTTGCGCCGCCAGTGCAGCTGCGGCTGCAGAGTCGTCATCCTGATGGCTAAGCTGCTGCATTTGCGCTAAACGCTCGGCTTCCATACGACGCTGTTGTTCCAGCTCCTCAACCTCTTCAGGCATACGTACCTGAACTTTGCTCAGCGTACTGATAACTTCATATTTCAACGACTCCAGCATCGCTGCAAACATGGAGAACGATTCACGTTTGTATTCCTGCTTCGGATCTTTCTGTGCATAGCCTCGCAGGTGGATACCCTGACGCAGATAGTCCATCGCTGCCAGGTGCTCTTTCCACAGGGAGTCAAGCGTTTGCAGCATGACGCCTTTCTCGAAGTGACGCATCATCTCTGCACCAACCACTTCTTCTTTACGCTGATACACTTCGATGGACTGCGCCAGAATGCGCTCACGCAGCGTCTCTTCATGCAGTTCGGGTTCTTTATCCAGCCACTCAGCAATTGGTAAATCGAGGTCGAAATCGTTCTTCAGACGTTCCTGCAGCCCCGGAATATCCCACATTTCTTCCAGCGACTGCGGCGGAATGTAGGCATCAATGGTGGCTTTGAACACATCTTCACGAATGCTGTTGATGGTTTCGCTCACATCGCTGACATCCAGCAGTTCGTTACGCTGGGAGTAAATGGCGCGACGCTGATCGTTAGCCACGTCATCATATTCCAGCAGTTGCTTACGAATGTCGAAGTTACGACTTTCAACTTTACGCTGGGCGTTGGCAATCGCTTTGGTCACCCACGGGTGTTCAATGGCTTCGCCTGGCTTCATACCCAGTTTACGCATCATGCCGGATACTCGGTCGGAAGCAAAAATACGCATCAGCGCATCTTCCATCGACAGGTAGAAACGGGAAGAACCAGCATCCCCCTGACGACCAGAACGACCGCGCAACTGGTTATCGATACGACGGGATTCGTGACGCTCGGTACCGATGATATGCAGGCCACCTGCTGCCAGTACCGCATCGTGACGTACCTGCCAGTCGGCTTTAATTTTTTCAATTTGCTCTGCGGTCGGATTTTCCAGCGCGGCAACTTCTGCCTGCCAGCTACCACCGAGCACAATATCTGTACCACGACCCGCCATGTTGGTCGCGATAGTCACCGCAGCCGGATAACCTGCCTGAGCAACAATCGCCGCTTCGTTGGCGTGGAATTTGGCGTTCAGGACATTGTGCTTAATACCGGCTTTGGTCAGTTCGTTTGACACCAGCTCCGATTTTTCGATGGAGATAGTACCCACCAGCACCGGCTGGCCTTTCGCAGTACGTTCTTTGATATCTTCAATGATCGCCTGAATTTTTTCCGCTTCAGTCATGTAGACCAGGTCCGGCAGATCTTTACGAATCATTGGACGGTTGGTCGGAACAACGACGGTATCCAGTTTGTAGATGGAGCTAAATTCGAAAGCTTCGGTATCAGCAGTACCGGTCATCCCCGCCAGTTTTTCATACAGACGGAAGTAGTTCTGGAAGGTGATCGAAGCCAGCGTTTGGTTTTCGTTCTGGATCTGCACACCTTCTTTCGCTTCCACAGCCTGGTGCAGACCATCGGACCAGCGACGGCCCTGCATGGTACGACCGGTGTGTTCGTCAACGATGATAACTTCACCATCTTTAACGATGTAGTCGACGTCACGGGTAAACAGCGCATGAGCGCGCAGCGCCGCCGTTACGTGGTGCATCAGCATGATGTTGGCCGGAGAGTACAGAGACTCCCCTTCATCCATGATGCCCTCTTTCACCAGCAGTTCTTCAATCAGCACCAGACCACGTTCGGTCAGGTTCACCTGGCGAGATTTTTCGTCCACCGAGAAGTGGCCTTCGCCCTGGAAGGTTTCGGAGTCTTCTTTTTCCTGACGGATCAGGTGCGGAATAATTTTATTCACGCGTTTATACATTTCCGAGCTGTCTTCTGCCGGGCCGGAAATGATCAGCGGTGTACGCGCTTCATCGATCAGGATGGAGTCCACTTCGTCCACCAGCGCATAGTGCAGTTTACGCTGTACACGTTCTTCAGGGCTGAACGCCATGTTGTCGCGCAGGTAGTCAAAGCCGTATTCGTTGTTCGTACCGTAAGTGATGTCAGCTGCGTAAGCTTCGCGCTTTGCCGGTGCTGGCATGCCCGGCAGGTTGATACCGACAGTCAGGCCAAGGAATTCAAACAGCGGACGGTTGTTTTCGGCGTCACGTTGCGCCAGGTAGTCGTTGACGGTAACTACGTGCACGCCTTTACCGATTAGTGCGTTCAGGTAAGCAGGCAGCGTTGCGGTCAGGGTTTTACCTTCACCGGTACGCATTTCGGCGATGCAGCGTTCGTTAAGAACCATACCGCCGAGTAACTGAACGTCGAAGTGACGCATACCAAAGACGCGCTTACTTGCCTCACGTACCACGGCGAAAGCTTCCGGGATCAGATTTTCCAGCACTTCGCCTTTTTCCAGACGTGCACGAAACTCTGCGGTTTTCCCTTTCAGTTCTTCGTCGGAGAGTTTTTCCATCTCCGGTTCCATGGCATTGATGATGTTGACCACTTTGCGCATCCGGCGCAGGGTGCGATCGTTACGACTACCGAAAACTTTAGTTAATAATTTGATTAGCATAATAAAATCTCAAACGCCCCGCGTTGCGGAGTTAATAAAATGAAGTAAAGGTTTATTGTTGTTAGCTGAGGCGTTGAGGGCCAGCACGGATGCCTTGCGCCTGGCTTATCCAGACGGGCGTGCTGAATTTTGCTTGTGGGGTAAAATGCGCATAATCAATGCGATAACCCTTTTCAGACGGCGTGCCTTCCTGGGTCAGCAGCGCGCTGAGCGTATCCAGTAATGCAAGATGTTGCGCCTGAAGAGGCAAGGATTCTTCAGCAACGGGCAGCGTTTGCGGTGCCATTGCGAAGGAAAGATGACGGATTACCGTGCGAATGGCATGTTGATGCCAGTAATCAACGGAATAGTTCGAATTCGGGCGGCGCGTGTTCGCTTCCAGCAAGGCCAATTGACCAAAGTTAACTTTGGCTGAAGGCTCGTGGTTGCGGGTTGTCGCTTTTGCGGGCGCGTTTGGTTCGGCGGCGTTGCTGAGCGCAGGCAAACCTAAACTCGCCGCAACCATCCCTAATAAGAGATGCGGCCAGAAGTAGCGTTTACCAAACTGTCGCCAGCGCGTCAGTATTCCACTCACGTTATTGCCATCCCGATCGTATTCAAACGTATTTAGCGCACAAATCTTATCATTAAAGCCTGAAGTCCACAGCACGAATGAAGATAAGTTGTCCGTAAAAGTGCTTAAGAAAACAGCGTTCGCACCGTTTTTTATAGCTCTTATAAAATTCAAAAAAAAACGACTGGTTCACCTGGCCGGAGAGAGTGCCAGATTTGCCAGTCGAATTTTATACGACAGTATAAATGTCGTTATGCCAGTACAGCTGAAGGCGCTTTGAAGGCCAACGGCAGTTCTGCGTCGTCCTGGAAGGTCACATATTCCCAGGCTTCCTGTTTCGCCAGGACAGCCTGCAGCAGTTTGTTATTCAGTGCATGACCGGATTTATAAGCGGTAAATGCACCAATAATATTGTGACCACACATGAACAAGTCACCGATCGCATCGAGCATTTTGTGACGCACAAATTCGTCTTCAAAACGCAGGCCGTCTTCGTTCAGTACGCGATAATCGTCAACAACGATGGCACAATCGAAGCTGCCGCCCAGGCACAAACCACGGGACTGCAGATATTCGATATCACGCATGAAACCGAACGTACGCGCACGGCTGATCTGGCGCATAAACGCATCAGCGGAGAAGTTCATCGCATAGCGCTGGTTGCTGGAATCAATAGCCGGATGGTTAAAATCGATGGTGAAATCCAGCGAAAAACCATTGTACGGCTTAAATTCAGCCCACTTATCGCCATCTTCGACACGAACAGTCTCTTTGATGCGAACAAATTTTTTGGCGCAGTTCAACTCGTCGATACCGGCGTCAAGCAGCAGGTATACAAACGGAGCGGCGCTGCCGTCCATGATCGGGATTTCCGGCGCGTTAACTTCGATAACAATGTTATCGATGCCCAGGCCCGCGAGAGCAGCATTGAGGTGCTCTACGGTTGAAATCCGTACATCATGCTCGTTGACCAGACACGTACAGAGCATGGTATCACGCACAGATTTGGCATCGGCCGGGAAATCTACCGGTGGATTCAAGTCGGTGCGACGATAGATGACCCCGGTGTTGGCCGGCGCAGGGCGTAACGTCAGGGTGACTTTCTTGCCGGTATGTAAACCGACACCCGTCGCCTGAACGATACGTTTAAGTGTCCTTTGTTTGATCATCGTATTATCTCGCCAAATTACCTATCCAACCGAAGTGTACTATACATTCGGCGGGCCAGTTTAGCACAAAGAGCCTCGAAACCCAAATTCCAGTCAATTCTTAATCAGCTTGCTTACGCAGGAATGCTGGAATATCCAGATAATCCGGCTCTTTCGCAGTTTGCGGCGCATTGTCATTCACGACTTTAGCAATCGGCTTCTGCTCCTGGGTCAGCGGAGCCATCCCGTGCTGCTGGTAGCGATCCATCACTGGCTGCTGAACCTGCTTATTGGTCACCAGAGTGATTTCAGGACGTTTGTCCATGCCGATACCTGTCGCAACAACAGTTACGCGCAGCTCGTCATTCATATCCGGGTCAAGAGAAGTACCGATAACCACGGTCGCGTTGTCGGAAGCAAATGCACGGATGGTGTTACCTACCGTTTCGAACTCATCCAGACGCAGGTCGAAGCCCGCTGTGATGTTAACCAGCACGCCGCGTGCGCCAGACAGGTCGATATCTTCCAGCAGCGGAGAAGAGATAGCCATTTCAGCAGCTTCTTCCGCACGGTCTTCACCGCTCGCCACGCCAGAACCCATCATTGCGTAGCCCATTTCAGACATTACGGTGCGTACGTCTGCAAAGTCCACGTTCATCAAACCCGGACGAGTAATCAGTTCAGCGATACCTTGCACAGCGCCTTTCAGTACATCGTTCGCTGCGCCAAACGCATCCAGCAGGGAGATACCGCGGCCCAGAACTTTCAGCAGTTTGTCGTTCGGGATAGTGATCAGAGAGTCCACATGCTTGGACAGTTCAGTGATCCCCTGCTCCGCGAATGCCATACGCTTCTTGCCTTCAAAGTTGAAAGGCTTAGTGACGACAGCAACGGTCAGGATACCCAAATCTTTTGCCACTTCAGCGACGACTGGTGCTGCACCTGTACCGGTACCACCACCCATACCCGCAGCAATAAAGACCATGTCTGCACCTTCCAGCGCCGCACGCAATGCATCGCGATCCTCATCAGCCGCATTGCGGCCAACTTCTGGATTAGCGCCAGCGCCCAGTCCTTTGGTGATACCGCTACCGATTTGAATCGTCTGTCCAACCGCTGTTTTACGCAGCGCTTGTGCATCGGTATTTACCGCGAAGAATTCAACACCTTCAATGCGCTCACGCACCATGTGTTCAACAGCATTACCGCCGCCGCCGCCGACGCCGATGACTTTAATCACCGCGTCATTGGTAAGTTCCATTGGTTCAAACATAGTTTCTCTCCGATTTGTGCCTGTCGCCTGAGGCCGTAATCATCGTCGGCCTCATAAAAATTAAAACTCTTTTCGCAGCCAACTATTGAGTCGCTTGATCCACGAGCCAACTGATGCTGTAACACGTTTTTCTACTTCAGCTTCACCGTTAAGATGTGACTCTTTCCCATAGTGAAGCAATCCCACCGCCGTCGAATAATACGGCTCCTGAGCATAATCCGTTAAACCGGTAATGTTCAGCGGCGCGCCGATACGCACTTGCGTATGAAACACGCGCTGAGCACAGGCTGCAAGACCTTCGATCTGCGCTGCGCCACCGGTTAATACAATGCCTGCCGCCAGGTGATGTTTAACCCCTTGTTGGCGAAGCTTTTCCTGCAACTGCAATATCTCTTCGTTGACCAGGTTGAGCAGCTCGGTATAGCGCGGCTCGATCACCTCTGCCAGGGTCTGACGTTGCAGACTCCGCGGCGGACGACCACCTACGCTCGGCACTTCCACGCTCTCATCTTTTCCAACGATGGAACCCAGCGCACAACCGTGGCGAACTTTAATCGCTTCGGCGTCGCTTGGCGGCGTGCCAAAGGCGTAAGCGATATCACTGGTCACGACATTGCCAGCATAAGGAATTACCTTAGTGTGGCGCAATGCCCCACCGGTATAAACGGCGATATCCATTGTACCACCACCGATATCGACGACGCAGACACCCAGTTCACGTTCATCTTCCGTCAATACCGAATAACTTGATGCCAGTCCGGCAAATATCAGTTGGTCAACTTTCAGCCCACAACGTTCAACCGCTTTGACGATGTTTTTCGCCATATCGTTGTGACATGTGATCAGGTGCACTTTTGCCTGCATCCGCACGCCCGAAAGTCCTACCGGATTCTTGATCCCTTCCTGATAGTCAATCGCATACTCTTGCGGGATCACATGCAGCACACGATGCTCATCGCGCACACGCACCGATTTCGCGGTATGGACGACGTTTTCCACATCTTCTTGCGTCACTTCTTCTTCAGAAATAGGCACCATACCAATTTCATTCTGGCAGCTGATGTGCTTACCAGAAAGCGCCAGATATACCGAAGAGATCTGACAATCTGCCATCAATTCTGCCTGGTCAATGGCGCGTTGTACGCACTTGACCACGGATTCGAGGTCGTTCACCCCGCCTTTATCCATACCACGCGACGGGCAGCTGCCCACGCCAATGATATTGACCATACCGTCGGGCAGAACTTCCCCTACTAAAGCGGCAACCTTCGCGGTACCAATCTCCAGTCCTACTACCAGTTTTCTGTCCGTCGCCTTGATCATTGTTGTTCTGCCTGTGCCTGATTTTGTTGCTGAGTAGATTCCTCTGGCGGCAAGGGCGCCCAGCCTACTGCCGCTCCAGAGTCATAACGCAAATCAACGTAGCTAATCCGTTTGCCATCGGTTTGCGCCTGCTGCTGTAAAACCGGATAAAGTTCTACAAAGCGAGCCAAACGTTTCATCGTATCGCCCCGGCCAAGATTGAGCTTAATATCGTTATTCAGCGTCAACTGCCAGGAACGCCGCGCGGTCATCGCCGCTTCCTTCAGAGTAAATCTGTCCTTTGCCAGCATCTGCCCCATTTCGCGATAGCCCTGCAACACTTCATTGGCGCTGCCTTCCGGGCCATACAGCATTGGAAGCACCTGCTTGCTGGTGCGTTCTGGCGGCACGCTGAAGGTATTTCCTTCCGCGTCTACCATATGTTGATCATTCCACCGCGCAATCGGCACATATTCAACCAGATGAATCTTCAATTCATCAGGCCACTGCTTTCTGACGCTCACCTGCTTAATCCACGGCAGGCGTTGTTCTATTTGCGTCTGGATGATGTTGACATCCTGGGTCATAAAGGTACCCGGCTCACCCAATGCCAGGATCGACTGCCGGATATCGTCATTACGTGTGTAATGGCGTTCACCGGTCAACACCAGCTTTGAGAGCGGCAGGCGTTGCGCATCTTCCATCCAGCCCAACACGACCCAGCCGCTCACCAACACTGTCGTTAAAACGGTCAGCAGGAAAAGGATCCCCGCCAGACGCGTTCCATTATTGCGGCGAGAAGAAACCTCTTCTTCGCTGTTTCGCGTGTTCAGAGCAGCCTGCGACATATTAGTCCGCCAGTTCCAGAATTCGTACTACCAACTGCGAGAAGCTCATACCTGCCTGACGTGCCGCCATCGGCACCAGGCTGTGGCTGGTCATACCCGGTGAGGTATTGGCTTCCAGCAGATAAAACTGTCCATCGCTGTCCAGCATAACGTCAATACGTCCCCATCCTTTGCAACCTAACGTCGTCCATGCTTTCAGCACTAATGCCTGCAAATTGGCCTCTTGTGACGCTTCCAGACCTGCGGGGCAGAAATACTGTGTCTCATCAGAGAGATACTTCGCCTCATAATCATAGAAGGTTCCGGACGGTTGAATACGTATTGACGGTAAAATTTCTTCACCGAGTATCGCAACCGTGAACTCCGGCCCACTTAGCCATTTTTCAATCAATACTTCTTCATCGTGCTGAAATGCCAATCTTAATGCATCTTGTAGAGCATTTTCTGCTACTACTTTTGACATTCCCACACTGGAACCTTCGCGGCTCGGCTTAACGATAACCGGCAAACCCAGAGCAGAAATTTCTGCTAACTGCTTATCGCTCAGGCCTTTTTCAAACTCTGCGCGGGTTAACGCTACCCACGGCGCGACCGGTAAACCGGCACCTTGCCATAGAAGTTTGCTGCGTAGTTTATCCATTGAAAGCGCAGATGCCATCACTCCGCTTCCGGTATAAGGCAAGCCCATCAGCTCGAGCATCCCCTGCAGCGTACCATCTTCACCGCCGCGACCGTGTAGCGCGATAAACACTTTCTGAAAGCCCATCGACTTCAGTTGCGTCACGTCGACTTCTTTCGGGTCGACAGGATACGCGTCAATACCGCCTTCACGCAGTCCGGCTAACACCGCTGCGCCAGAATTCAGAGAAACTTCCCGCTCAGCGGAGGTCCCACCCAACAGGACCGCGATTTTATCAGTCATGTTGTTCTTCCTCCGGAGTTTGCGGCTTCAGTTTGATTTCAGCTAAAGAACGAGCAATTTTTCCAATATTACCAGCCCCCTGAACGAGAATCAGGTCGTTACCGGTTAATACCGGTGCCAGCATCTCGGCTACCCGCGCCGGATCCGGCACCAGAATGGGATCAATTTTCCCACGTCCACGAATTGTGCGACACAGCGAACGGCTGTCCGCTCCCGGAATTGGCGCTTCGCCAGCCGGATACACTTCCAGCATCAACAGGGTATCAACCTGCGTCAGCACATTGGCGAAATCATCATACAGGTCGCGCGTACGGGTAAAACGGTGCGGCTGAAACAGCATTACCAGGTTTTTATCCGGCCAGCCTGCGCGCGCCGCTTTAATGGTGGCGTCCACTTCAGTCGGGTGGTGGCCGTAGTCATCGACCAGCATTGCCGTACCGCTTTTACCATTCACTGGCTCCAGCGGGAATTCACCGAGGAAATCAAAACGGCGACCAGTCCCCTGGAAGCTTTCAAGCGCCCGCAAAATAGCCTCGTCGTCAATGCCCTCTTCCGTAGCAACCGCAACCGCAGCTGCGGCGTTCAGCGCGTTATGACGACCTGGCGCATTCAGGGTGACGCGCATCGGCTCTTTGTCCTGGCGCAGCAGCGTAAAGTGCCCCTGCGGGCCAATCTGCTGATAATCTTCTACACGCACGTCGGCATCTTCGCTGAAGCCGTAAGTCGTGGTCTGACGCCCCACTCGCGGTAACAATTCGCGGATCACCGGATCATCAACACACATCACCGCACGACCGTAAAACGGCAGGTTGTGCAGAAAATTAATAAAAGTCTGTTTTAAATTCTCAAAGTCGCCCTGGTAGGTATCCATGTGGTCGGCTTCGATATTGGTGACAATCGCCACCATCGGTTGCAGATGCAGGAACGATGCATCACTCTCATCTGCTTCGGCAATCAGGTACCGACCATGCCCCAAACGCGCATGAACCCCCGCCGCTTTTACCAGCCCGCCGTTAACGAAGGTTGGGTCGAGCCCCGCTTCTGCGTAGATGCTGGAAACCATCGCGGTGGTTGTCGTTTTGCCGTGCGTTCCGGCAATGGCGATGCCATGACGAAAACGCATTAACTCAGCCAGCATTTCGGCACGACGGATCACCGGAATACGCGCTTCATGAGCGGCGACAATTTCCGGGTTATCGGCAGAAATCGCGCTGGAAACAACGACCACGCTGGCATCACGTACGTTTTCCGGGCGATGGTTGAAATAAATCGTCGCACCCAGATTCATTAACTGCTGCGTGACCGGATTTGGCGCTAAATCGGAACCACTGATCTGATAACCTTCATTGGCCAGAACTTCGGCAATACCGCCCATACCGGCACCACCAATGCCGACAAAATGTATGTGCCGAACGCGACGCATTTCGGGCACGATGGAACGCAGTTTTGCCAATTGTTGTGTATTCATTCTTTACGCCATTAACTTCTTAAATTCATACGATGCAAAAGGCATCGCTACAATTACGCCCGGGCAACCCGGCTCACTTCATTTGCCACTCGCTCGGTGGCATCCGGAATGGATGCAGCGCGGGCGCGTTCTGCCATGGTTAATAAGGTTTCTCGCGACCACCCGGCCAGGGTGTTGGCGACAGCATCCACGCTAAGCTGTGGCTGCTCGATAATTTTGGCTGCGCCCGCTTTTTCCAGCGGTAGCGCATTCCAGTATTGCTGGCGGTCTTTATGTTGAAACGGCACAAACAACGCCGGTAGTCCTGCCGCGGCGATTTCACTCACCGTTAACGCACCGGAGCGGCAAACGACGACATCCGCCCACGCATACGCCGCCGCCATATCATCAATAAATTCCGTCACTTTATGCTGCGGTTGCCCCGCTTCGGCATACGCCTGTTCAACGGATTGTTGCGAACCTTTGCCGCTCTGATGCCAGATAGTGACTGAATCACCCAGTTTCGCAGCAACCTGCGGCATTGTCTGGTTAAGAATGCGTGCGCCCTGAGAACCACCCACTACCAGCACACGAACCGGACCTTCACGTCCAGCCAAACGTTGCTGCGGCAACGGCAGCGCCAACACATCGGTACGCACCGGGTTACCCACTACTTCCGCATTAGGGAAAGCACCTGGAAACGCCTGCATCACTTTGGTGGCAATCTTCGCCAGCCATTTATTGGTTAAGCCCGCAATACCGTTTTGTTCATGAAGTACAACCGGAATGCCTAACGACCACGCGGCCAGACCACCTGGACCTGACACGTAGCCTCCCATACCGAGCACCACGTCAGGTTTGTACGCTTTCATAATCGCCCGCGCCTGACGCCAGGCGTTGAAGATACGCAGCGGGGCAGCTATCAGTGCTTTTATACCTTTTCCACGCAGACCAGAGATACGAATGAAATCAATTTCGATGCCATGTTTTGGCACTAAGTCCGCTTCCATACGGTCGGCAGTCCCCAGCCAGCGAACTTGCCAACCCTGAGCCATTAGATGGTGCGCAACCGCCAGTCCCGGGAATACATGTCCACCGGTTCCGCCTGCCATCACCATTAATCGCTTTCCTTGACCACTCATCGTGAACCTCGTACAAACGCCTGCGCTTTCTCCAGACGCGTTTCATAATCAATACGCAACAGCATCATGATGGCTGTCGACATAATCAGTAAGCTCGAACCACCGTAACTGATCAGCGGCAATGTCAGACCTTTGGTCGGTAACATCCCCGCCGCCGCGCCTACGTTAACCAGCGCCTGGAAGCTAAACCAGATGCCAATAGAACAGGCGAGAAAACCGGAAAAACGGTGGTCAATTTCTAATGCTTTGCGGCCAATCGACATCGCGCGAAAAGCGACGAAGAATACCATTAAAAGTGCCAGCACCACACCGACATACCCCAGTTCTTCGCCGATAATGGCGAAAATAAAGTCAGTGTGCGCTTCCGGCAGATACTCCAGTTTTTGTACCGAGTTACCTAAACCTTGCCCCCAAAGTTCGCCGCGACCAAACGCCATCAGCGATTGCGTTAACTGATAGCCGCTGCCAAAGGGATCTTCCCACGGGTTCCAGAATGCGGTAACACGGCGGATACGGTACGGTTCGGCGAGTATCAGCAACACAACCGCTGAAATGCCCATACCGATAATGGCAATGAACTGCCACAATTTCGCTCCCGCCAGGAACAACATCGCCAGCGTAGTCACAAACAACACCACCACCGTACCAAGGTCTGGCTGTGCCAGCAGTAACACTGCCAACACCAGAATCACGCCCATCGGTTTCAGGAAGCCGCGCAGGTTATTACGTACTTCGTCGCCTTTACGCACCAGATAGTTGGCGATATAGCAAAACAGCGACAGTTTTGTCAGCTCCGCAGGCTGGATACGCAGCAAACCGAGATCGATCCAACGCGATGCCCCTTTAACCGAGCTACCCACTACCAGGACGATCATCAGCAGGATGATAGATCCGAGCAGCATCGTGGCACTGTAGCGTTGCCAGAACTCCATCGGCAGACGCAGCGTAATGATCGCCAGAATAAACGCCAAAATCAGATAGACACCATCACGCTTTGCGAAGAAGAACGGATCGTTGGTTAAGCGTTGCCCTATGGGCATTGACGCCGAGGTCACCATGATAAAGCCAATCGCCGCGAGGCCGAAGGTCAGCCACAGTAAGGTGCGATCGTACATGATCAGGCTGTCGGTATCTTTTTCCCGCGAGCCCATCACCCAGCCCTTTAGCGCCGTGGAGATCCAGACCAGGATACTGAATCCTGGCAGGCGCGGCATTTTCAGGCGAGGGAGAGATAAACGCATCAACCTAACTCCTTCGCCAGACGGGCAAACTCATTGCCTCGTTGTTCAAAGTTCTTGAACTGATCAAGGCTGGCACAGGCTGGGGAGAGCAGAACCATATCGCCCGGCTGAACACGCGGAGCCAGCAAGCGCATCGCCTGTTCCATAGTTTCGGTTTGTTCTGCCACTTCCGGGCGTAGCGCCGCCAGCTGCGCGCCGTCACGACCGAAACAATACAGACGTACGTTATCGCCATTCAGGTAACGCGCCAGTGGGCTAAAGTCCGCCGATTTACCATCGCCACCCAGCAACAAATGCAGTGTGCCGTCTACGTGCAGGCCATTCAGCGCCGCTTCCGTACTGCCGACGTTGGTCGCTTTCGAATCGTTAATCCAACGTACGCCGTTATGCTCCAGCACAACTTCAAAGCGATGCGGCAGACCAGTGAATGTGGTTAACGCTTTCAGGCTGCTGGCACGCGGTAACCCTGCAGCATCTGCCAGCGCCAGCGCCGCCAGCGCATTGGTGTAGTTATGCTGCCCGGAAAGTTTCATCTCTTTCACATTCAGCACTTTCTCGCCTTTAACCCGCAGCCAGGTTTCGCCCTGCTGATGATTCAGGTGATAGTCACCCATGTTGACGCCAAAGCTGACGCAGCGTTCATCCGCACCGCGAATCGGCATTGTTAAGGCATCATCAGCATTAACCACGCAAACTTTCGCGTTTTCGTAAATGCGCAGTTTTGCTGCACGATACTGTTGTAAACCAAACGGATAGCGATCCATATGATCTTCAGTCACGTTCAGAATGGTCGCTGCTACCGCCTGTAAGCTGGAGGTGGTTTCCAGCTGGAAGCTCGACAGTTCCAGCACGTACAGTTCACACTCATCATCCAGTAGCATCAACGCAGGCAGGCCAATATTGCCACCCACACCAACGTTAACCCCCGCCGCTTTCGCCATTTCACCCACTAGCGTGGTGACCGTGCTTTTGCCGTTAGAACCGGTAATCGCCACAATCGGTGCTTGTGCTTCGCGACAGAACAGCTCGATATCGCCAACGATTTCGATTCCGGCATCAGCGGCAGCGCTTAAGGATGGATGCGCCAGTGCAATACCGGGACTGGCGACAATCAGATCTGCCGCCATCAGCCATTCATCATTCAGACTGCCCGTGTGGCGTTCTACGGCTTCGGGTAATTTATCCAGGCCAGGCGGTGTCATACGCGTATCCATAACGCGCGGCGTCACACCGCGAGCGAGGAAAAAGTCCACGCAGGAAAGCCCGGTGAGGCCCAGGCCGATAATGACGACATTTTTACCCTGATAATCAGCCATGATTAACGTACCTTCAGCGTTGCCAGACCAATCAGAACCAGCATCAGCGAAATAATCCAGAAACGCACAATGACGCGCGGTTCCGGCCAGCCTTTCAGTTCATAGTGGTGATGAATCGGTGCCATGCGGAAAATACGTTGTCCGCGCAGTTTAAAGGAGCCGACCTGCAGGATGACAGAAAGCGTTTCTACCACGAACACGCCCCCCATAATCACCAGCAGGAATTCCTGACGTAGCAGTACGGCGATAATGCCTAACGCACCACCTAACGCCAGCGAACCTACATCGCCCATAAAGACCTGCGCCGGATAGGTGTTAAACCACAGGAAGCCCAGTCCTGCCCCGACTATCGCGGTACAGACAATAACCAGTTCCCCGGCGTGTCGCAGATACGGTATATGCAAGTAGCTGGCAAAGTTCATATTGCCGGTCGCCCACGCCACCAGCGCAAAACCACCGGCGACAAATACGGTCGGCATAATTGCCAGGCCGTCGAGACCATCGGTCAGGTTTACCGCGTTGCCAGTACCCACAATGACGAAGTAAGCCAGCAGAATGTAGAACAGCCCCAGCTGCGGCATCACATCTTTAAAGAATGGGACCACCAGCTGCGTTGCGGGCGTGTCTTTGCCGGCAAGGTACAGGGCGAAGGCGACACCCAGCGCAATGACCGACATCCAGAAATACTTCCAACGAGCGATCAACCCTTTGGTGTCTTTACGCACCACTTTGCGATAATCATCAACAAAGCCAATAACACCGTAACCTACCAGCACCACCAACACGCACCAGACGTACGGATTGGACGGGTAAGCCCACAGCAGTACGGAGATCACAATCGCCGTCAGGATCATAATCCCGCCCATGGTCGGCGTACCGCGCTTGCTGAAGTGTGATTCAGGACCGTCGTTACGCACCACCTGACCAAAGGAAAGTTTTTGCAAATGAGCAATCATACGCGGGCCCATCCACAATGAGATGAACAGCGCGGTCAGCAGGCTGACGATGGCGCGAAACGTCAGATAGGAAAAGACGTTAAAGCCGGAATAATATTTGACCAAATGTTCGGCCAGCCAAACTAACATGTCCCATTCTCCTGTAAAGCGCGTACTACCTCTTCCATGGCGGCACTACGTGAACCCTTAACTAAAATCGTAATTACCTGTTGCTCAGCAATCAGTGATTTAAGACGCGTAATTAACGCAGTTTTATCAGCAAAATGTTCGCCAACGCCGCTGGCGGTGCTGATAGCATGGCTTTGTTTACCCACGCTTAACACGCGGTCAATACCAGCAGCTTTTGCCGCCTCGCCCACCTGTACATGGCAGGCTTCGCTTTCAGCGCCCAGTTCCGCCATATCGCCCACCACCAGCACGCGGTAGCCCGGCATTTCAGCCAGTACCTGGACTGCTGCAGTCATTGAACCGACATTGGCGTTGTAGGAGTCGTCGAGCAGCAACTGGTTTTCTGCCAGTTGGATGGGGAACAGACGGCCTGGAACAGCTTTCAGATTTGCCAGCCCCGCTTTGATAGCATCAAGCGTTGCGCCCACGGACATGGAGAGCGCAGCGGCTGCCAGCGCATTCGCAATATTGTGACGCCCCGGCAACGGCAGCAGAACATCGACGCTACCGGTTGGGGTTTGTAGGGTAAATTCCGTACCGTGCGAGGTCACATGGATATTGGTGGCGGTGAAATCGCTGTTGGCGGCATTGGGTGAGAAACGCCACACTTTGCGTGAGCCAATTACGCTCTGCCAGTTCAGCCAGTCGTTGTTGTCGGCGTTCATAATGGCGATACCGTTTTTCGGCAGGCCGCTAAAGATTTCACCTTTCGCTTTCGCGACACCCGCAAGCGAGCCAAAACCTTCCAGATGCGCCGCTGCCAGGTTGTTGACCAGCGCAGCTTCCGGGCGAGTCAGACTCACAGTCCAGGCTATTTCGCCCTGATGGTTCGCGCCAAGTTCAATAACTGCGTAATCGTATTCCGGCGTTAAGCGCAACAGCGTCATCGGTACACCGATGTCGTTGTTGAGATTGCCTGCCGTATAAAGCGTGTTGCCGCACTGGCTTAAAATCGCCGCCGTCATCTCTTTAACGGAGGTTTTGCCGGAGGACCCCGTCAGAGCAACCACGCGCGCCGGAACTTGCTGGCGAACCCATGCAGCCAGTTCACCAAACGCCAGACGCGTATCCTTGACGATTAACTGCGGCAGGTCGATGTCCAGCGGACGGCTAACCAGTAGTGCGCCTGCGCCGCCAGCTTTCGCCTGGTCGGCAAAATCGTGGGCATCAAAACGTTCGCCTTTCAGGGCAACAAACAGGCAGCCCGGCGTCAGTTTTCGGGTATCAGTGGTTACAGCATCAAGGGTGATATCTGCACCTTGCAGTTCACCGTTGAGAATGTCGGTAAGTTGGCTAAGGGTTACGCTAATCATGCAATCACCCCCAGCAGACGCGCCACCGTGACGCGATCGGAGTAGTCCAGACGCTGATTGCCAACAATCTGGTAATCTTCATGGCCTTTGCCCGCGACCAGTACCACATCATTCTCTTTAGCCTGCATAACGGCGCAAGTCACCGCTTCAGCACGGCCTTCCATCACTTTGGCATGTCCGGCATCTAACATTCCCGCCAGAATATCGTTGATGATGGCACGCGGTTCTTCGGTACGCGGGTTATCGTCCGTCACCACCGCCACGTCAGCAAACTCTTCGGCAATTGCGCCCATCAGTGGACGCTTACCTTTATCGCGATCGCCACCACAGCCAAAGACACACCACAGCTTGCCCGCACAGTGCAGACGCGCCGCCTGTAAGGCTTTTTCCAGTGCATCCGGCGTATGCGCGTAATCCACCACCACCGTCGGTTTGCCTGGCGCAGTGAACACTTCCATACGTCCGCAAACCGGTTGCAGACGCGCGGCGGTTTTCAGCAGATCAGCCAGTGGATAGCCGAGTGCCAACAGTGTCGCCAGCGCGAGCAGCAGGTTGCTGACGTTAAAAGCGCCCATCAGATGGCTTTCAATTTCGCCATCGCCCCAACTTGAGCTAAAGCGAATCGTCGCACCGCTGTCGTGATAGTTCACTTCGGTCGCTTTCAACCAGCGTCCGTGACAGTTCGGATTAATATGATCTTCCATTGATACCGCAACCGCGTCCGGCAGTTTTGCCAGCCAGCGGCGGCCCACTTCATCGTCGGCGTTAATAATCGCCTGACCGCAATGATGCTCAGAATAAAGCAGCCATTTCGCGGCTTCGTAGTGTTCCATATCACCATGATAATCAAGGTGATCGCGGCTTAAGTTGGTAAAGACCGACGCCGCAAATTTCAATGCCGCCACACGGTGCTGTACCAGCCCGTGGGAGGAAACTTCCATTGCGCAAAACGTCGCGCCCTGATCCACCAGCCCCGCCAGCTCATGCTGAACATCGACTGCCGAACCGGTTGTATTTTCTGTCGGGATCACTTTCCCCAGCAGGCCGTTACCAACGGTGCCCATTACCGCGCTGGTTTCGCCAAGCAGTTGGCTCCACTGCGCCAACAGCTGGGTAGTCGTGGTTTTGCCGTTGGTGCCCGTTACGCCCACGAGACGTAAATTGTCAGAGGGTTCATGGTAAAAGCGGCCCGCCAGTGCAGATAAACGCTCGTTGAGCTGGCTGAGATAGATGACCGGTACGCCGTGCATTTCACGGATTTCACCATCGGTCGCCTCATCTTTCGCCTCTGCAATAATGGCAGCCACACCTTGCGCTATCGCCTGCGGGATATATCGACGCCCGTCCGCCTGATGACCTACTACAGCTACAAAGAGATCGCCCGCCGCAGCCACACGGCTGTCGAGTGTCATCTCTCGCAGTGCTCGCGAAGGTGCGTCTGGCACCCACGGAGCAAGAAGGTCGCGCAAATTACGATCTGCCACCTGTCCCCTCGCCTTGATTAATCACAAATTCATTTTTATCGCCCGTTGTCAGCGCATCCGGCTCGATGTTCATGGTACGCAATACGCCGCCCATGATGGCACCAAAGACCGGCGCGGAAACGGCGCCGCCGTAGTATTTACCCGCCTGCGGATCGTTGATAACAACAACCAGCGCGAAGCGCGGCTGACTCGCAGGCGCAACGCCTGCGGTATAAGCAATATATTTATTGATGTAGCGACCGTCCGGCCCGACCTTTTTCGCGGTACCGGTTTTAATGGCGATACGATAGCCTTTAATCGCCGCCTTCACGCCGCCGCCGCCTGGTAGCGCCACGCTTTCCATCATATGCACCACAGTGCGGACAATGGATTCCGGGAAGACACGTTCACCGGGAACCGGGGGGTCAACTTTGGTAATCGACAGTGGGCGATAAATGCCGTAGCTGCCGATAGTTGCGTAGACTCGCGCTAACTGTAACGGTGTTACCATTAGCCCGTAGCCGAAAGAGAAGGTGGCCCTCTCTATGTCAGACCACCGTTGTTTTTGAGGATATAAGCCACTGCGTTCTCCGACCAACCCCAAATTGGTCGCTTTTCCCAGTCCAAAACGTGAGTAAGTATCTACTAACGCTGAGGACGGCATCGCTAACGCCAGCTTGGAAACACCGACGTTACTCGACTTCTGTAATACCCCGGTCAGGGTTAATTCGCTGTAGCGTGCCACGTCTTTGATTTCGTGGCCGTTAATTCGATAAGGAATGGTATTGAGTACCGAGTTTTCCCGCACCACGCCACGTTGCAACGCGGTCATTACCACCATCGGTTTAACCGTTGAGCCCGGTTCAAACACGTCGGTGATGGTACGGTTACGCATCGCCTCTTTCGGCGTGCCGCTCAGATTGTTAGGGTTGTATGACGGGCTGTTAGCCATCGCCAGCACTTCACCGGTGTTGACATCCACCAGCACGGCGCTACCAGATTCAGCCTTGTTAAAGGCCACCGCGTTGTTCAGTTCGCGATAAACCAGCGCCTGCAGGCGTTCATCAATACTCAGCGCCAGGTTGTGCGCTGCCTGGCTGTCAGTAGAAGAAATATCTTCAATTACGCGACCATAGCGGTCTTTACGCACAATGCGCTCACCCGGCTGCCCGGTAAGCCATTTATCGAAACTCTTCTCAACGCCCTCAATCCCTTGACTATCGACGTTAGTAAAGCCGATGAGGTGAGCAGTCACTTCGCCGGACGGATAGTAACGGCGAGACTCTTCACGCAGATGAATCCCCGGCAGTTTCAGTTTTTTGATGTAGTCCGCCATGTCAGGGTTCACCTGACGCGCCAGATAAATAAAGCGCCCTTTCGGGTTGGCGTTAATGCGGGCTGAAAGCTGATCCAGCGGAATATTGAGCGCGTTAGCCAGCGCCTTCCAGCGGTCACCGACGCGGATACCGCCAGCGTCATGCACTTCTTTCGGGTCAGCCCAAATCGCTTTTACCGGCACGCTCACCGCTAACGGGCGACCAGAACGGTCAGTAATCATGCCGCGGGAGGTGGAAACTTGCTGAACGCGAAGAGAACGCATGTCGCCCTCTTTCACCAGCATATCCGGGGAGATAACTTGTAACCACGCTACGCGTCCGAGCAGAAAAGCCAGCGCCAGGAGAATACAGCCGCATAACAACGCAAAACGCCAACTGATAAAGTTGGCATGTTCTTCCTGACGTTTTGGTTTCTGCGTTTTCGCCGCTGCTTTCATGCGTCGCGTTTATCCTTATTTTTGCACTACGATATTTTCTTGTGACGGATCAACATGCTGCATTTGCAGCTTTTCCGTGGCGATCCTTTCCACCCGGCTATGGTCGCCGAGCGCATTCTCTTCAAGGATCAGGTTGCGCCATTCAATGTCTAAAGCATCTCGCTCCAGCACCAGTTGTTCGCGCTGAGCGGTCAGTAAACGGGTATGGTGCGCCGTGGTTACCACAGTCACCGCCGTCAAAATAATGCAAATGAACAGGCAGAGTGGCAGCTTCCCAAATCGCAAAAGATCGTCACCGATAACACCAGGCAATGCATGGCGCTCGTGGCTTCCCATCGATCCTTTAACTTTGCTTAGAGCTTCTGTCACTCTGCTGATCATGCATTCGTCCTCTCTGCAATACGCAGAACTGAACTACGGGCACGAGGGTTCTCAGCCACCTCTTCTTCGCCCGGCATTAACTTGCCTAGTGCTCGCAGCTGACGGCCACCCAGTTTTTTGAGCTGCTCTTCAGTCATCGGTAACCCTGCCGGAACTTGCGGACCGCGGCTGTTTTCACGCATAAAACGTTTCACAATACGGTCTTCCAGCGAGTGGAAGCTGATGATCGAAAGCCGCCCACCCGGGGCCAGCACGTTGAGCGAGCTTTTTAGCGCCTGCTCTATCTCCTCCAGTTCACTGTTTACCCAAATGCGCACCGCCTGGAAGGTACGGGTCGCGGGATGTTTAAACTTATCTTTCACCGGCGTTGCAGCAGCCACGACTTCCGCCAGTTCTTTGGTGCGGGTCATCGGCTGTTCGCGGTTACGCTCGACAATGGCGCGGGCAATGCGTTTGGCAAAACGCTCTTCACCATAGGTTTTCAATACCCAGGCGATATCGGCTTCTTCTGCGGTTTGTAGCCATTCAGCGGCTGACTGCCCACGGGTTGGGTCCATACGCATGTCCAGCGGACCATCGCGCATAAAGGAAAAGCCGCGCTCAGCATCATCAAGTTGCGGTGAAGAGACGCCAAGATCGAGGAGAATGCCGTCGATCTTGCCGATAAGATCGCGCTCGGCAACGTATTCGCCCAGCGCGGAAAAAGGTCCGTGGATGATGGAGAAGCGCGGATCATCAATAGTCTTCGCAACGGCGATAGCCTGCGGGTCGCGATCGATCGCCAGCAAACGCCCCTCTTCGCCAAGCTGCGAGAGGATCAGACGTGAGTGACCACCGCGACCAAAAGTCCCATCAATGTAGATGCCATCAGGACGGATATTGAGGCCATTAACGGCTTCATCCAACAGCACCGTAGTATGTTTATAGTTTTCCATCATTTTATAGAGACAAGTCCTGCAGTCGCTCCGATAAGTCTCCGGTAGCCAACTGCTCTGCGTCGATATCTTCCTTGACCTGTTGATGCCAGGTTGTTTCATCCCACAGCTCAAACTTGTTGAACTGTCCAACCAGCATCACTTCTTTTGTCAGCCCGGCATGTTGCCGCAGTACTGGCGCGATTAACAATCGACCTGCGCCATCCATCTGACATTCGCTGGCATGACCTAACAGTAGGCGCTGCACACGGCGCTCAACCGGGTTCATGCTCGACAGACGCGATAATTTTTGCTCGATAATTTCCCATTCAGGCAGGGGGTAAAGCAGCAGGCACGGGTGATGAATGTCAATGGTGCAAACCATTTGACCGGCAGCGTTCTCAAGCAGCTGTTCCCGGTAACGGGTAGGCACTGATAAGCGCCCTTTGCTGTCGAGATTGACTAACGTTGCTCCCCGGAACATGCCAGCCTCACCCCTTATTCCCACTTTGCCCCACAATTTCCCACTGAAAGGAGTTTACGGAGCGGAGGAAAAGCTTGTCAAGCCAGTCACAAGGCATACCGAGGTAAAAAACCCGATGTTTACGGCTAATATCAGCGTTGTTTATTTTACGTCCAACGTGCGCAGCAAATTAACGTTATGAATAGCTGTAAGAAAAAATCCCTCATCGTCATCACCGTTTTAAAATGACTCACTATTTTCCACAGCAAATATAAAGTGTCAGTTTGCGACGCGAGCGGCATTTTAGGACATATCTTCCCCGGTTAACAGTCCCTGTTGCGTCTGTGTGGCGCTTGATGCCAGCGGGTTTGCGCAAAAGCAAAGAAAAGTGCTTGTTAAATCGGCAATTCATCTCTGCATGTAACAAAATAATGCAAAAACGCGCTGTCGATATCACTTAATTATTGTGAATTTCAGCTGGTGAGTTAATTAACGGGCGGGTTTAAAAGAACTTATCAATAATAGTCAGGAATAGTCTTATTTACTTTAAGGATATTGATGTCCATTCCCGTACTCTACGCGCCAGAGGGAAATTCACCTGGCGCGTATTTTTGTTCGCGGCTTAGCTACGGCTGAGCACGCCGCGGCGATAGAGATTACGTTTAATGCGCGTTAAACCAGGTTTTGGCTTACGCGGTTCGTCCAGGCTTGCCAGGACAATCTCCAGCACACGCTCTGCGACATCGCGGTGACGTTGAGCCACTGCCAGCACCGGACACTGTAAGAAGTCGAGCAGTTCGTTATCACCAAAGGTGGCAATTGCCAGGTCAGAAGGCAGTTTGCCGTCGCGACGCAGCGTGACATCCATCACTCCTTGCAACAACGCAAACGACGTTGTGAACAGCGCCTGCGGCATCGGATGCGTTTCCAGCCATTTTTCGAATAACTGGGCAGCCGCCTCCCGCTCATAGCTGTTGGCATACAGGAAATGCACTTCGCGCGGATCATCTTTCCAGGCAGTACGGAAACCTTGTTCACGCAGGAAGCTGACAGAAAGCTCCGGTAGCGCACCAAGATAAAGCACCGTCTCGGCGGGAAACTTACGTAACTCTTCCGCCAGCATTTCGGCATCATCCTGATCGGCACCAACCACGCTGGTGAAGTGTTCACGATCGAGGGCGCGGTCCAGCGCGACAATCGGGAACGGGTCGTTAGCCCAGCGTTGATAAAAAGGATGCTCAGGAGGCAACGACGTCGAAACAATAATGGCATCAACCTGACGCTGTAAAAGGTGCTCAATGCACCGCATTTCGTTGTCTGGCTGATCTTCTGAGCAGGCAATCAGCAGTTGATAACCCCGTTGCCGCGCCTGGCGTTCAAGATAGTTAGCAATGCGGGTATAGCTGGTGTTCTCCAGATCGGGGATCACAAGACCAATAGAACGTGTGCGTCCAGCACGAAGCCCAGCTGCCACGGCGTTCGGGTGGTAATTGTGCTCACGCACCACAGCCATGACTTTTTCAACGGTTTTGTCGCTCACACGGTATTGCTTCGCTTTGCCGTTAATAACATAGCTTGCAGTGGTCCGCGACACTCCCGCCAGCCGAGCGATTTCATCCAGTTTCACAATTGCCCCTTGCGTAAAATGTAAAAACCATAGCCATTGTACTGGTATGGGTTAAATTCATTAACATCTAAGCGCAGAAAATTAACTGCGGCAACTGCTTTTATTCCAGGTTCCCACTGATTTCGCAAAAAAAGCCCAACGTGACATGTTGGGCTGTAAATTGCGCATTGAGATCATTCTCAACGCATTATTTTATCGCCGCGCGAAAGTCCGACCACACCAGAGCGAGCAACCTCCACAATTTTCGCCACATCGCGAATCGATGCTAAAAATGCATCAAGCTTACCGCTGGTGCCTGCTAATTGAACGGTATAAAGCGAGGGTGTGACATCGATAATTTGCCCACGGAATATTTCCGTATTACGTTTCACTTCGTCACGCCCGTAACCGCTGGCCTGAATTTTCACCAGCATGATTTCCCGCTCAACATGCGCGCCCTGCCCCAACTCACTCACGCGCAAGACATCGACCAGTTTGTGTAATTGCTTTTCGATCTGCTCAAGTACTTTTTCATCGCCCACGGTCTGGATGGTCATACGCGATAATGTCGGATCGTCGGTTGGCGCAACGGTCAGGCTTTCAATGTTGTAGCCACGCTGGGAAAAAAGGCCAATCACGCGGGATAACGCGCCTGATTCATTTTCGAGTAAGACTGATAATATCCGGCGCATAATCAGGTTCTCTCCGTTTTGCTTAACCACATTTCATCCATTCCGCCCCCGCGAATCTGCATCGGGTAGACGTGCTCGCTGCCATCGACGGTAACATCAACAAACACCAGGCGATTATTGCGCACCTGTTCCAGCGCCTCGCTAAGTTTGCTTTCCAGCTCATGCGGATGAGAAATCTGGATCCCGACATGCCCATAGGCTTCCGCCAGACGGACGAAATCGGGTAGCGATTGCATATAAGATTGTGAATGACGGCCGGAATAGATCATGTCCTGCCACTGCTTCACCATCCCCAGATAGCGGTTATTGAGATTCACCACCAGTACGGGCAACTCGTATTGCAACGCGGTAGACAGTTCCTGGATGTTCATCTGAATACTGCCGTCGCCAGTGACGCAAACCACGGTTTCTTCTGGCAACGCCATTTTGACGCCCAGTGCCGCAGGTAAACCAAAACCCATCGTGCCGAGGCCACCGGAATTGATCCAGCGACGCGGTTTGTCGAATGGATAATAAAGTGCAGCAAACATCTGGTGCTGCCCGACATCGGACGTCACGTAAGCGTCTCCCTTCGTCAACCGCCAAAGAGTCTCGATCACCGCCTGCGGTTTAATCTTTTCACTGTGAGTGTCATATTTCAGGCACTGACGAGCGCGCCACTGTTCAATTTGCTGCCACCAGTCGCGGATCTCATCCAGTGGTTGATGGGCGGATTCTTGCGACAAGAGTTCAAGCATTTGTTCGAGGACCTGGCGAGCATCCCCCACAATCGGGATATCCGCAGTCACGGTTTTAGAAATGGAAGTAGGATCAATATCGATATGCAGAACAGTGGCATTTGGGCAGTACTTTGCCAGATTGTTCGTCGTTCGGTCATCAAATCGTACCCCGACGGCGAAAATCACATCCGCGTTATGCATCGTCATATTGGCTTCGTAGGTACCGTGCATTCCCAGCATGCCCAGTGCCTGACGATGCGTTGCCGGAAACGCCCCCAGCCCCATCAATGAGCAAACAACGGGCAGATTCAACGCCTCCACCGTTTCTTTCAACTGCTGATGGCAGCCCGCCGTGATTGCCCCACCGCCTACGTAGACAACCGGTTTTTTTGCCGCTACCAGCGTTTGCAGAGCACGCTTAATTTGCCCTTTATGTCCGGTAGTAGTGGGATTGTAAGAACGCATACTGACCGACTCCGGCCAGACATAGGGTAATTTGTTCGCCGGATTAAGAATATCTTTCGGTAAATCAACGACTACTGGTCCTGGGCGACCACTTGCCGCCAGCCAGAAAGCCTTTTTCAGCACCTGCGGAATGTCTTCCGTTTGCTTAACCAGAAAACTGTGTTTAACCACCGGTCGCGAAATCCCCACCATGTCGCACTCCTGAAAGGCATCGTAACCTATCAACGAGGTCGCTACCTGCCCGGAAAGGACAACTAATGGAATGGAATCCATATAAGCGGTGGCGATGCCAGTAATCGCATTGGTCGCCCCTGGACCCGACGTTACCAGCACGACGCCGACTTCCCCGGTCGCGCGCGCCAGGCCATCGGCCATATGCACCGCCGCCTGCTCATAACGAACTAATACATGATCAATACCACCCACGGTATGCAATGCATCATAAATATCAAGGACTGCGCCTCCGGGATAACCGAATACTTGTTTAACGCCCTGATCGATAAGCGATCGGACGACCATCTCGGCTCCAGACAACATCTCCATGGCCTGCCTCACTGTTTGACGGAAAAAATGTGTAAAACACATTAACCGTCCGATCTTGCTTAAGCAATTGGCAGCCAGAGACATAAACACGGGGTAATAAGAATAAACAGGAGGAAAGGTGAAAAGAAACGATAAAATCCTCCATTACAGAGGATTAAATTGATAATAAATCGGATGAATCCCACAACTTACAGCAATTTCTCTATTTTTTTAATTAATCCTAAAATAGCGAGCCCACACATTCAGAATAAAATTCTACATTCAATAAAAAATGCAGAATAAACCAGACATTCATGTCTGACCTATTCTGCAATCAGTTAGCGTTTGCAAATTGAGACTAATTGCTCTTCCATCCACTGATGGCCTTTATCGCGCCCGGCAGCTTCATGCCAGGAGAGATAACAGGTTCTGCTGTTTTGTTTTAACGGCAGCGGTAATACCTGTAATTCTAAGGATTCAGCGAACTCTTCAGCCAGCCAACGCGGCGCAATAGCGACCAAATGCGTTTGCGACACCACGCTAAGTACGCTCATCATTGCCATGCCCTGATACGCGATACTGGCTTGCTTATCTACTGTGTCATACCAAGATTGACTAAATGACGCGAAACGATCGAGCGAAACCGCCGCATGTTGTTCGTTATAAACATCATGTTTCAGTAACGGGCCCTTAATTGTTGGATGATTTTTGCTGGCTACCAGCACCATTTCATCTTTAAATAATGGCACGCTGGTAAATTCAGGACGATGGAAGTCTTCATAACTAATCACAAACTCCGTTTCCTGATAACGCAGCTGATGTTCAGTGTTCTGATTTAATGAAGACTTGAACATAACATGTATATTTGGCGCAATCTGCTCAATGTGATTATAAATCTGCGAGGTCAGAATGCTGTCTAACGGGCTGCAAACACAAAGATGAAATACACGTTCACTGCTCGCGGGTTCAAAACCTGAACCAGGCAATTCATTTTGTACTAGTTGCAATGCCTGACGAACTGAGCCAAAAAGTTGAAATGCGCGAGCAGTCGGTTGAATACCACGGCCATAACGAACAAAAAGCTCGTCATTAAACATCACCTTCAGGCGTGCAACAGCGTTACTGACCGCAGGTTGCGACATACCCAGAACATGAGCGGCACGGGTAATGTTTTGCTCCTGCATCACGGCATCGAAAACGGTTAATAAGTTGAGATCGACCATGCGTAGCTGTGGCTTGCTTAACTCCGCCGTCTCTGAATGATCTGTTTGTACCTCTGGCATACTTAACTCCACTGTCACACTTAACTCCCTTTCCCTTATTGGAATGCAGAGAAATAATCCTGAAGAATATGATTTATCATGCATATAAAATAAGAAAAAGCAAAATGAGTAAAATTCGGAAAACATAAAGATACGGGTTCTGATAAAAACAGAATCCATTGCCGTGGAATGAGTCATTTACCACAGCATAATAATCCATAATGTTTTTGTTGCGAAAACAATCTAATCATAACTACCACGAATACTCAATCATCTACAAAATGGATTAAATGTGCTTATTTAATAATTAATTTATATATTTAATGCATTAATTCTTAACATTAATTGATCAATAATATTCACCAAATCAATATCAAAAAAAATCGCAAAACATATAATTCAATACAAATCATCAGGATAGGTTTTGCAACGCGTGCATTTTGTCCCCTTTTTCCTCGTTGATTAGATGCAAAAATTTATGCTGAAATATGTCAACCGATGAAAAGCGTCGGTAGTTAAGCAGAAATTAATATCGCTTACTTTAACCACCGCAGCACAATTAGCTAATTTTACGGATGCAGAACTCACGCTGGCGGGACGTTTTTATTGCGTCAGGGTTGACATCCGTTTTTGTATCCAGTAACTCTAAAAGCATATCGCATTCATCTGGAGCTGATTTAATGACTCACATCGTTCGCTTTATCGGTCTACTACTACTAAACGCATCTTCTTTGCGCGGTAGACGAGTGAGCGGCATCCAGCATTAAGCCAGCACGCAGTCAAACAAAAAACCCGCGCCATTGCGCGGGTTTTTTTATGCCCGAAGCGAGGCGCTCTAAAAGAGACAAGGACCCAAACCATGAGCCAGCAAGTCATTATTTTCGATACCACATTGCGCGACGGTGAACAGGCGTTACAGGCAAGCTTGAGTGTGAAAGAAAAACTGCAAATTGCGCTGGCCCTTGAGCGTATGGGTGTTGACGTGATGGAAGTCGGTTTCCCCGTCTCTTCGCCGGGTGATTTTGAATCAGTGCAAACCATCGCCCGCCAGGTTAAAAACAGCCGCGTATGCGCGTTAGCTCGCTGCGTGGAGAAAGATATCGACGTGGCGGCCGAATCCCTGAAAGTCGCCGAAGCCTTCCGTATTCATACCTTTATTGCCACTTCGCCAATGCACATCGCCACCAAGCTGCGCAGCACGCTGGATGAAGTGATCGAACGCGCTATCTATATGGTGAAACGCGCCCGTAATTACACCGATGATGTTGAATTTTCTTGCGAAGATGCCGGGCGTACACCCATTGCCGATCTGGCGCGAGTGGTCGAAGCGGCGATTAATGCCGGTGCCACCACCATCAACATTCCGGACACCGTGGGCTACACCATGCCGTTTGAGTTCGCCGGAATCATCAGCGGCCTGTATGAACGCGTACCTAACATCGACAAAGCCATTATTTCCGTACATACCCACGACGATTTAGGCCTGGCGGTCGGCAACTCACTGGCGGCGGTACATGCCGGTGCACGCCAGGTGGAAGGTGCAATGAACGGGATCGGCGAGCGTGCCGGTAACTGTTCGCTGGAAGAAGTCATCATGGCGATTAAAGTTCGTAAGGATATTCTCAACGTCCACACCGCCATTAATCACCAGGAGATATGGCGCACCAGCCAGTTAGTTAGCCAGATTTGTAATATGCCGATCCCGGCAAACAAAGCCATTGTTGGCAGCGGCGCATTCGCACACTCCTCCGGTATCCACCAGGATGGCGTGCTGAAAAACCGCGAAAACTACGAAATCATGACACCAGAATCTATTGGTCTGAACCAAATCCAGCTGAATCTGACCTCTCGTTCGGGGCGTGCGGCGGTGAAACATCGCATGGATGAGATGGGGTATAAAGAAAGTGAATATAATTTAGACAATTTGTACGACGCTTTCCTGAAGCTGGCGGACAAAAAAGGTCAGGTGTTTGATTACGATCTGGAGGCGCTGGCCTTCATCGGTAAGCAGCAAGAAGAGCCGGAGCATTTCCGTCTGGATTACTTCAGCGTGCAGTCTGGCTCTAACGATATCGCCACCGCCGCCGTCAAACTGGCCTGCGGCGAAGAAGTCAAAGCAGAAGCCGCCAACGGTAACGGTCCGGTCGATGCCGTCTATCAGGCGATAAACCGCATCACTGACTATAACGTCGAACTGGTGAAATACAGCCTGACTGCTAAAGGTCACGGTAAAGATGCTCTGGGTCAGGTGGATATTGTCGCCAACTACAACGGTCGCCGCTTCCACGGCGTCGGCCTGGCCACCGATATTGTCGAGTCCTCCGCCAAAGCCATGGTGCACGTACTGAACAATATCTGGCGCGCCGCAGAAGTCGAAAAAGAGTTGCAACGCAAAGCTCAACACAACGAAAACAACAAGGAAACCGTGTGATGTCGAAGAATTACCATATTGCCGTATTGCCGGGGGACGGTATTGGTCCGGAAGTGATGACCCAGGCGCTGAAAGTGCTGGATGCCGTGCGCAACCGCTTTGCGATGCGCATCACCACCAGCCATTACGATGTAGGCGGCGCAGCCATTGATAACCACGGGCAGCCGCTGCCGCCTGCGACGGTTGAAGGTTGTGAGCAAGCCGATGCCGTGCTGTTTGGCTCGGTAGGCGGCCCGAAGTGGGAACATTTACCACCAGACCAGCAACCAGAACGCGGCGCGCTGCTGCCTCTGCGTAAGCACTTCAAATTATTCAGCAACCTGCGCCCGGCAAAACTGTATCAGGGGCTGGAAGCATTCTGTCCGCTGCGTGCAGACATTGCCGCAAACGGCTTCGACATCCTGTGTGTGCGCGAACTGACCGGCGGCATCTATTTCGGTCAGCCAAAAGGCCGCGAAGGTAGCGGACAATATGAAAAAGCCTTTGATACCGAGGTGTATCACCGTTTTGAGATCGAACGTATCGCCCGCATCGCGTTTGAATCTGCTCGCAAGCGTCGCCACAAAGTGACGTCGATCGATAAAGCCAACGTGCTGCAATCCTCTATTTTATGGCGGGAGATCGTTAACGAGATCGCCACGGAATACCCGGATGTCGAACTGGCGCATATGTACATCGACAACGCCACCATGCAGCTGATTAAAGATCCATCACAGTTTGACGTTCTGCTGTGCTCCAACCTGTTTGGCGACATTCTGTCTGACGAGTGCGCAATGATCACTGGCTCGATGGGGATGTTGCCTTCCGCCAGCCTGAACGAGCAAGGTTTTGGACTGTATGAACCGGCGGGCGGCTCGGCACCAGATATCGCAGGCAAAAACATCGCCAACCCGATTGCACAAATCCTTTCGCTGGCACTGCTGCTGCGTTACAGCCTGGATGCCGATGATGCGGCTTGCGCCATTGAACGCGCCATTAACCGCGCATTAGAAGAAGGCATTCGCACCGGGGATTTAGCCCGTGGCGCTGCCGCCGTTAGTACCGATGAAATGGGCGATATCATTGCCCGCTATGTAGCAGAAGGGGTGTAATCATGGCTAAGACGTTATACGAAAAATTGTTCGACGCTCACGTTGTGTACGAAGCCGAAAACGAAACCCCACTGTTATATATCGACCGCCACCTGGTGCATGAAGTGACCTCACCGCAGGCGTTCGATGGTCTGCGCGCCCACGGTCGCCCGGTACGTCAGCCGGGCAAAACCTTCGCTACCATGGATCACAACGTCTCTACCCAGACCAAAGACATTAATGCCTGCGGTGAAATGGCGCGTATCCAGATGCAGGAACTGATCAAAAACTGCAAAGAATTTGGCGTCGAACTGTATGACCTGAATCACCCGTATCAGGGGATCGTCCACGTAATGGGGCCGGAACAGGGCGTCACCTTGCCGGGGATGACCATTGTCTGCGGCGACTCGCATACCGCCACCCACGGCGCGTTTGGCGCACTGGCCTTTGGTATCGGCACTTCCGAAGTTGAACACGTACTGGCAACGCAAACCCTGAAACAGGGCCGCGCAAAAACCATGAAAATTGAAGTCCAGGGCAAAGCCGCGCCGGGCATTACCGCAAAAGATATCGTGCTGGCAATTATCGGTAAAACCGGTAGCGCAGGCGGCACCGGGCATGTGGTGGAGTTTTGCGGCGAAGCAATCCGTGATTTAAGCATGGAAGGTCGTATGACCCTGTGCAATATGGCAATCGAAATGGGCGCAAAAGCCGGTCTGGTTGCACCGGACGAAACCACCTTTAACTATGTCAAAGGCCGTCTGCATGCGCCGAAAGGCAAAGATTTCGACGACGCCGTTGCCTACTGGAAAACCCTGCAAACCGACGAAGGCGCAACTTTCGATACCGTTGTCACTCTGCAAGCAGAAGAAATTTCACCGCAGGTCACCTGGGGCACCAATCCCGGCCAGGTGATTTCCGTGAACGACAATATTCCCGATCCGGCTTCGTTTGCCGATCCGGTTGAACGCGCGTCGGCAGAAAAAGCGCTGGCCTATATGGGGCTGAAACCGGGTATTCCGCTGACCGAAGTGGCTATCGACAAAGTGTTTATCGGTTCCTGTACCAACTCGCGCATTGAAGATTTACGCGCGGCAGCGGAGATCGCCAAAGGGCGAAAAGTCGCGCCAGGCGTGCAGGCACTGGTGGTTCCCGGCTCTGGCCCGGTAAAAGCCCAGGCGGAAGCGGAAGGTCTGGATAAAATCTTTATTGAAGCCGGTTTTGAATGGCGCTTGCCTGGCTGCTCAATGTGTCTGGCGATGAACAACGACCGTCTGAATCCGGGCGAACGTTGTGCCTCCACCAGCAACCGTAACTTTGAAGGCCGCCAGGGGCGCGGCGGGCGCACGCATCTGGTCAGCCCGGCAATGGCTGCCGCTGCTGCTGTGACCGGACATTTCGCCGACATTCGCAACATTAAATAAGGAGCACACCATGGCAGAGAAATTTATCAAACACACAGGCCTGGTGGTTCCGCTGGATGCCGCCAATGTCGATACCGATGCAATCATCCCGAAACAGTTTTTGCAGAAAGTGACCCGTACGGGTTTTGGCGCGCATCTGTTTAACGACTGGCGTTTTCTGGATGAAAAAGGCCAACAGCCAAACCCGGACTTCGTGCTGAACTTCCCGCAGTATCAGGGCGCTTCCATTTTGCTGGCACGAGAAAACTTCGGCTGTGGCTCTTCGCGTGAGCACGCGCCCTGGGCATTGACCGACTACGGTTTTAAAGTGGTGATTGCGCCGAGTTTTGCTGACATCTTCTACGGCAATAGCTTTAACAACCAGCTGCTGCCGGTGAAATTAAGCGATGCAGAAGTGGACGAACTGTTTGCGCTGGTGAAAGCCAATCCGGGGATCCATTTCGACGTGGATCTGGAAGCGCAAGAGGTGAAAGCGGGAGAGAAAACCTATCGCTTTACCATCGATGCCTTCCGCCGCCACTGCATGATGAACGGTCTGGACAGTATTGGGCTTACCTTGCAGCACGACGACGCCATTGCCGCTTATGAAGCAAAACAACCTGCGTTTATGAATTAATCCCCTTGCCCGGTCAAATGACCGGGCTTTCCGCTATCGTCCACGTCATCAAACGTCTTTAACCTTTGCGGTTAAAAATAATGCGATAACAGAAATAACCGCAATTACCCAGTAGACAGCAAAGTGCCCCCAACTTTGTGCAATTGCTCCCTGAATAACGCCAGCCAGAATTACCCCGGTAGAAATACTGTTAGTAAATAAGGTGGTAGCTGCCCCCGCTCTTCCAGGCATTAAATCCTGAAACCATAGCATCCCAATACCCGCAACAATGCCGATAAATACAGCGTTAAAAAGTTGCAGCGTCATCAACGCCAGACGGCTATGAAATAAAATCAATCCGGTGTAAAACAGTACTCCTGCCGCCACTGCTATGACCATCATTCGCCGCTTACCATAACGTTTGACATAGTAGCCAGCCAGAATCATTGCTGGTATTTCCAGACCAGCTGCCGTCCCCATCAGGAAACCCGCCAGTTTGTCTGGCAATCCTAACTCGCTACTGATCCACAACGGCATATCAATAATGTACATGGTGTTGCAGGTCCACATTAACGTCGAGGCGACAAATAACATCCGTACGTTACTATCCTGCCAGCCACCTTGCATTGATAAAGCATTTTCCGACGGCAGTTCTACCCGCGCCACAGACGGAAGCATAAATGCAATCAATACCAGACTGAGTGTGAATATCCCGGCGGCAATCGAAAACATCACCGTAAAGCCGTAATTCAACGCCAGCATAAAGGCCAACGGTGGACCGATAACCCATGCCAGAGAAAGCTGCGCACGCATCACCGAGCTAAACATCACCACTTCTCGCGCCGAGTTATCCGCATATTCCCGCGCCAGAGCAAATAACTGTGGCATTGCCGTATTGGCCAGAGATGCCAGAAGCACACCACAGGTGATAAGCGTCAGATAATGACGATTAAATGCAAACAATAGCGCATTGCCGATAGCCATCAAACAGCAAAATATAATCAGTTTTCGCCGATCGCCCTGACTGTCAGAACGTTTTGCCAACCAGAGGCTTACGCCGATCCCAGCAATAGCATTCACCGTATAAAAGAGTCCGATCCAGAAAGGTTGCGCGCCAACCTCACGACTCAGAAATAAGCTCAATGTAGGAGCCTGTAGCGCCCCGGCCACCCCCATCATAAAAGCGACCAGCATAAATGCCGCGTAAACACCGTTCATACTGCGAGCCATCGTCATTATCCAGATCATACGTTCCCTTTTTAGCGCGGCGAGAATAAAAAAAACCAGCAGGTATAATCTGCTGGCGGGTGATTTTACACCAATACTCAGTCACACATGATGCAGGCAAGTCAACTTTCAGAATTGCGGTCATCCCACTGCATCAGTCCTTCAAGCATGGTTAATCGTTGTGGGACGCTTAACCAACGCAACCAGCACAACTTCGCTGTCGCGGTAAAATAGTGCTGATAAAACTGACGCATGGGGCACCTCCTTGCTTCATCGTTAGGAATTATTGACTTAATATAGGGAAAATAAAATTGCTGTCTTTTGCGCAGGAGTTCCCCTTTTATGCCATCTGCTCGTCTGCAACAACAGTTCATCCGCCTGTGGCAATGCTGCGAGGGTAAATCGCAGGACACAACGCTCAACGAACTGGCAGCGTTATTGAGCTGCTCGCGTCGTCATATGCGCACCCTGCTCAACACCATGCAGGATCGCGGCTGGCTGACGTGGGAAGCGGAAGTCGGGCGTGGTAAACGCTCGCGTCTGACATTCCTCTATACCGGGCTGGCGCTTCAGCAACAGCGGGCGGAAGACCTGCTGGAGCAGGATCGTATCGACCAACTAGTGCAGTTAGTTGGCGACAAAGCGACTGTGCGGCAAATGCTGGTTTCTCATCTGGGCCGCAGCTTCCGCCAGGGGCGGCACATCCTGCGCGTGCTCTACTATCGTCCGTTGCGTAATCTGCTACCTGGCAGCGCATTGCGCCGTTCCGAAACCCATATTGCCCGGCAAATCTTCAGTTCGCTAACGCGCATAAATGAGGAAAATGGGGAACTGGAAGCAGACATCGCCCACCACTGGCAGCAAATATCACCGCTTCACTGGCGTTTCTTTTTGCGTCCAGGAGTCCATTTTCATCATGGTCGTGAACTGGAAATGGACGACGTGATCGCCTCTTTAAAACGAATCAATACGCTGCCGCTCTATTCGCATATTGCGGACATTGTGTCGCCGACGCCCTGGACGCTGGATATCCATCTCACGCAACCGGACCGCTGGTTACCGTTACTGCTGGGGCAAGTTCCGGCGATGATCCTGCCGCGCGAATGGGAAACCCTCAGTAACTTTGCCAGCCATCCCATCGGCACCGGTCCGTATGCGGTGATCCGCAACACCACCAATCAACTGAAAATTCAGGCATTCGATGACTTCTTCGGTTACCGGGCATTAATCGATGAAGTTAACGTCTGGGTTCTGCCGGAAATTGCCGACGAGCCAGCTGGAGGTCTGATGCTAAAAGGTCCACAGGGCGAGGAAAAAGAGATTGAAAGCCGCCTGGAGGAAGGTTGCTACTATTTACTATTCGACAGCCGCACCCATCGCGGGGCGAATCAGCAAGTCAGGGACTGGGTAAGCTATGTGCTTTCTCCAACTAATCTGGTCTATTTCGCTGAGGAACAGTACCAGCAACTGTGGTTCCCGGCTTATGGACTGCTCCCCCGTTGGCACCATGCCCGCACCATAAAGAGCGAAAAACCGGCTGGTCTGGAAAGCCTCACCCTGACCTTTTATCAGGATCACAGTGAGCATCGGGTGATTGCCGGGATCATGCAGCAGATTCTGGCAAGCCACCAGGTCACGCTGGAAATCAAAGAGATCGACTACGATCAGTGGCATGAAGGAGAGATCGAGAGCGATATCTGGCTTAATAGCGCCAACTTTACGCTGCCGCTGGATTTTTCGCTGTTCGCGCACTTGTGCGAGGTGCCGCTGCTCCAACACTGTATTCCGATCGACTGGCAAGCCGACGCCGCCCGCTGGCGCAATGGCGAAATGAACCTGGCGAACTGGTGCCAGCAACTGGTCGCCAGTAAAGCAATGGTGCCGCTTATCCACCACTGGCTGATCATTCAGGGACAACGCAGTATGCGCGGCCTGCGTATGAATACCCTCGGCTGGTTCGATTTTAAATCAGCGTGGTTTGCGCCGCCGGATCCATGATTGCTGGTAGATAACAAAATCACTACACTAACGCCGTTCTCAACGGGGTGCCACGCAAACGCGTGCGCTGAGAAAATACCCGTCGAACCTGATCCGGATAACGCCGGCGAAGGGATTTGAGGCTCCTTCTCAAGTCCTTTGCCACTCTTTTTTGAGGTGCAAAGTGTTAAAAAAATGTCTTCCCCTGCTGTTGCTGTGCACAGCGCCCGTTTTCGCTAAACCCGTTCTGACTGTTTATACCTACGATTCCTTCGCCGCCGACTGGGGGCCTGGTCCAAAGATCAAAAAAGCTTTTGAAGCCGACTGTAACTGCGAACTGAAACTGGTGGCGCTGGAAGATGGCGTTTCGCTTCTCAACCGTCTACGGATGGAAGGCAAAAATAGTAAAGCCGATGTGCTGCTGGGGCTGGATAACAATCTGTTAGACGCCGCCAGTAAAACCGGACTATTTGCCAAAAGCGGTGTGGCAGCGGATGCCGTTAACGTTCCCGGCGGCTGGAATAATGACACTTTCGTACCGTTTGATTACGGCTACTTCGCCTTCGTCTATGACAAGAACAAACTAAAAAACCCGCCACAAAGCCTGAAGGAGCTGGTTGAGAGCGATCAAAACTGGCGGGTGATTTATCAGGATCCGCGCACCAGTACGCCGGGGCTGGGTCTGTTGCTATGGATGCAAAAAGTCTATGGCGATAACGCCCCGCAAGCCTGGCAGAAACTGGCGAAGAAAACCGTCACCGTCACCAAAGGCTGGAGCGAAGCCTACGGCCTGTTTTTAAAAGGCGAAAGCGATCTGGTACTGAGTTACACCACCTCTCCGGCTTATCACATTCTCGAAGAGAAGAAAGATAACTACGCCGCTGCGAACTTCAGCGAAGGTCACTATCTGCAGGTGGAAGTCGCCGCCCGCACCGCTGCCAGCAAGCAGCCGGAGCTGGCGCAAAAATTCCTCCAGTTTATGGTTTCTCCGGCTTTTCAGAATGCGATCCCAACCGGTAACTGGATGTATCCGGTGGCAAATGTCACACTGCCTGCCGGGTTTGAACAATTGACCAAACCGGCCACCACGCTGGAGTTCACACCAGCTGAAGTGGCGGCACAACGTCAGGCATGGATTAGCGAATGGCAACGCGCCGTCAGCCGTTAATTCCCGGCTGGTTAATTCCAGGTGTAAGCGCCGCCACGCTGGTGGTAGCGGTTGCGCTGGCGGCGTTTCTCGCCCTGTGGTGGAACGCACCGCAGGGTAGCTGGGCGGCAATCTGGCAGGACAGCTACCTGTGGCATGTGGTGCGCTTCTCCTTCTGGCAGGCGTTTCTCTCGGCGCTGCTCTCTGTCGTACCCGCGATATTCCTCGCCCGCGCGCTCTATCGCAGGCGCTTTCCGGGTCGGCTGGCGCTGTTGCGTCTGTGCGCAATGACCTTAATCCTCCCGGTGCTGGTTGCTGTTTTCGGCATTCTTAGCGTCTATGGTCGCCAGGGCTGGCTGGCAACACTCTGCCAATCGCTCGGTCTGGAGTGGACCTTTTCGCCCTACGGCCTGCAAGGTATTTTGCTGGCCCACGTATTTTTTAATCTACCGATGGCGAGCCGCTTATTACTCCAGGCACTGGAAAACATTCCCGGCGAACAACGTCAGCTTGCCGCCCAGCTTGGGATGCGCGGCTGGCATTTTTTCCGCTTCGTCGAATGGCCGTGGTTACGGCGACAAATCCCGCCGGTTGCTGCACTTATCTTTATGCTCTGTTTCGCCAGCTTCGCCACCGTGCTATCGCTGGGCGGCGGTCCGCAGGCAACCACTATCGAGCTGGCAATCTATCAGGCGCTGAGTTACGACTACGATCCTGCCCGCGCGGCGATGCTGGCGCTGATCCAGATGGTGTGTTGCCTCGGGTTGGTGCTGCTGAGTCAGCGATTGAGTAAGGCCATTGCGCCAGGCACCACGCTGCTGCAAGGCTGGCGCGACCCGGACGATCGTCTGCATAGCCGCATTTGCGACACGGTGTTAATTGTGCTGGCGCTGCTGCTGTTGCTGCCACCGTTGCTGGCGGTGATCGTCGATGGGCTAAATCGCCAGTTGCCGGAAGTGCTGGCACAACCGGTGCTGTGGCAGGCGCTGTGGACCTCGTTGCGTATTGCGCTGGCGGCAGGTGTATTGTGCGTAGTGCTGACCATGATGCTGCTATGGAGCAGTCGCGAACTTCGGGCGCGGCAGAAAATGCTGGCGGGTCAGGCGCTGGAGATGAGCGGCATGTTGATCCTCGCCATGCCGGGGATTGTGCTGGCTACCGGCTTCTTTTTACTGCTCAACAACACCATTGGCCTGCCGCAATCTGCTGACGGCATTGTGATTTTCACCAATGCGTTAATGGCGATCCCTTATGCGCTGAAAGTACTGGAAAACCCGATGCGCGATATCACCGCCCGCTACAGTATGTTGTGTCAGTCGCTGGGCATTGAAGGCTGGTCGCGCTTAAAAGTGGTCGAGCTGCGCGCCCTGAAACGTCCACTGGCGCAGGCGCTGGCTTTTGCCTGCGTGCTGTCGATTGGTGATTTTGGCGTGGTGGCGTTGTTCGGTAACGATGATTTCCGCACCCTGCCGTTTTATCTCTACCAGCAAATTGGCTCCTATCGCAGCCAGGACGGCGCGGTCACCGCGTTAATTCTGCTGCTACTCTGTTTTCTGCTGTTTACCGTGATTGAAAAACTACCGGGGCGAGATGTTAAAACTGACTGATATCACCTGGCTTTACCAACATTTGCCGATGCGTTTTAGCTTAACGGTAGAACGCGGCGAGCAGGTGGCGATCCTCGGGCCAAGCGGCGCAGGTAAAAGTACCCTGCTGAACTTGATCGCCGGTTTTCTGACGCCAGCCAGCGGTTCGCTGACTATCGACGGCGTTGATCACACCACGACGCCGCCGTCACGCCGTCCGGTGTCGATGCTGTTTCAGGAAAACAACCTGTTCAGTCACCTGACGGTCGCGCAGAACATCGGGCTGGGGCTAAATCCGGGATTGAAACTGAACGCGGCACAGCAGGAGAAAATGCACGCTATCGCCCGCCAGATGGGGATTGATAATTTAATGGCGCGGTTACCTGGCGAGCTTTCCGGCGGTCAGCGACAGCGCGTGGCGTTAGCGCGTTGTCTGGTGCGCGAACAGCCGATTTTATTGCTCGATGAACCGTTCTCTGCGCTCGATCCGGCGTTACGTCAGGAGATGCTGACGCTGGTGAGCACGAGCTGCCAGCAGCAAAAAATGACGTTATTGATGGTGTCACACAGTGTGGAAGATGCCGCGCGGATCGCCACGCGCTCGGTGGTGGTCGCCGACGGGCGCATCGCCTGGCAGGGTAAGACCAATGAGTTGTTGAGCGGTAAGGCGAGTGCTTCAGCACTATTGGGGATTACGGGTTAGTATGCACTGTCAGATGCGGCGTGAACACCTTATCCGACCTACGGACAGTGCGTTTTGTAGGCCTGATAAGACGCGGTCAGCGTCGCATCAGGCAACCCGCACAAGACAATCCCCTAAACCCCAACCACTTTACGCAAAATATCGATATACACCGGCATCAACGGGTGGCGAATTAACACCACCAGCGCCACCACGCCGATGGCAGAAATCAACGGCGTCAGCCACAACAAACGGCCGCGCGACAAATAATGACTTAAACGATCGGTTGCTTTACCGCTGCGCCATAACCGCCAGCACAGCCAGCCACCAACCCACAAAAATACCGCCGTCGCCAGCAGCAACCATTTAAACTCGCCGCTCTGCATTCCGGCTGGAATATCGATCGCCGCGCCCGCCAGAATCCCAGGCAGGAAGTAAAACGGTGGCCACAGCAGGCAGCCGATAATATTCGGCGTAATGAATTTTGCCACCGGCAGATCCAGCATTCCCGCCACCATTGGCACCAGCGGACGCGTCGGGCCAACAAAGCGACCGACCAGAATGGTGAACATGCTGTGTTGATGCAACGCATGTTCAGTTTTATCGAGTAATGCTTTGTTTTTCTTCAGAAATGACCAGCGATGCAACGGCTTTTTAAAACGCCAGCCCAGCCAGAAGGAGATCCAGTCGCCCAGCAGACAACCGACAATCCCTGCCAGCCAGGCGTGCCAGAAACTTAACTCGCCGCTGCCAATCAGCGCTCCCAGCCCCGCCATCAGCACCGTACCGGGTAGAATCAAACCGACCAGCGCCAGCGACTCCAGAAAGGCCACCAACACCACCGCCATCAATGAATACACGGTAGATTGGGTAATAAAGTGTTCCAGCAATGCTTGCATAATGTGCCTGTCAAATGGACGAAGCAGGGATTCTGCAAACCCTATGCTACTCCGTCAAGCCGTCAATTGTCTGATTCGTTACCAATTATGACAACTTGACGGCTACATCATTCACTTTTTCTTCACAACCGGCACGGAACTCGCTCGGGCTGGCCCCGGTGCATTTTTTAAATACCCGCGAGAAATAGAGTTGATCGTCAAAACCAACATTGCGACCGACGGTGGCGATAGGCATCCGGGTGGTGCTCAAAAGCAGCTTCGCCTGGCTGATACGTTGGTCCTCGCGCCAGCTTAAGACGCTAATCCCTAACTGCTGGCGGAAAAGATGTGACAGACGCGACGGCGACAAGCAAACATGCTGTGCGACGCTGGCGATATCAAAATTGCTGTCTGCCAGGTGATCGCTGATGTACTGACAAGCCTCGCGTACCCGATTATCCATCGGTGGATGGAGCGACTCGTTAATCGCTTCCATGCGCCGCAGTAACAATTGCTCAAGCAGATTTATCGCCAGCAGCTCCGAATAGCGCCCTTCCCCTTGCCCGGCGTTAATGATTTGCCCAAACAGGTCGCTGAAATGCGGCTGGTGCGCTTCATCCGGGCGAAAGAACCCCGTATTGGCAAATATTGACGGCCAGTTAAGCCATTCATGCCAGTAGGCGCGCGGACGAAAGTAAACCCACTGGTGATACCATTCGCGAGCCTCCGGATGACGACCGTAGTGATGAATCTCTCCTGGCGGGAACAGCAAAATATCACCCGGTCGGCAAACAAATTCTCGTCCCTGATTTTTCACCACCCCCTGACCGCGAATGGTGAGATTGAGAATATAACCTTTCATTCCCAGCGGTCGGTCGATAAAAAAATCGAGATAACCGTTGGCCTCAATCGGCGTTAAACCCGCCACCAGATGGGCATTAAACGAGTATCCCGGCAGCAGGGGATCATTTTGCGCTTCAGCCATACTTTTCATACTCCCGCCATTCAGAGAAGAAACCAATTGTCCATATTGCATCAGACATTGCCGTCACTGCGTCTTTTACTGGCTCTTCTCGCTAACCCAACCGGTAACCCCGCTTATTAAAAGCATTCTGTAACAAAGCGGGACCAAAGCCATGACAAAAACGCGTAACAAAAGTGTCTATAATCACGGCAGAAAAGTCCACATTGATTATTTGCACGGCGTCACACTTTGCTATGCTATAGCATTTTTATCCATAAGATTAGCGGATCCTACCTGACGCTTTTTATCGCAACTCTCTACTGTTTCTCCATACCCGTTTTTTTGGATGGAGTGAAACGATGGCGATTGCAATTGGCCTCGATTTTGGCAGTGATTCTGTGCGAGCTTTGGCGGTGGACTGCGCCAGCGGTGAAGAGATCGCCACCAGCGTAGAGTGGTATCCCCGTTGGCAAAAAGGGCAATTTTGTGATGCCCCGAATAACCAGTTCCGTCATCATCCGCGTGACTACATTGAGTCAATGGAAGCGGCACTGAAAACCGTGCTTGCAGAGCTTAGCGTCGAACAGCGCGCAGCTGTGGTCGGGATTGGCGTTGACAGTACCGGCTCGACGCCCGCACCGATTGATGCCGACGGTAACGTGCTGGCGCTGCGCCCGGAGTTTGCCGAAAACCCGAACGCGATGTTCGTATTGTGGAAAGACCACACTGCGGTTGAAGAAGCGGAAGAGATTACCCGTTTGTGCCACGCGCCGGGCAATGTTGACTACTCCCGCTATATTGGCGGTATTTATTCCAGCGAATGGTTCTGGGCAAAAATCCTGCATGTGACTCGCCAGGACAGCGCCGTGGCGCAATCTGCCGCATCGTGGATTGAGCTGTGCGACTGGGTGCCAGCTCTGCTTTCCGGTACCACTCGCCCGCAGGATATTCGTCGCGGACGTTGCAGCGCCGGGCATAAATCTCTGTGGCACGAAAGCTGGGGCGGCTTGCCGCCAGCCAGTTTCTTTGATGAGCTGGACCCGATCCTCAATCGCCATTTGCCTTCCCCGCTGTTCACTGACACCTGGACTGCCGATATTCCGGTGGGCACCTTATGCCCGGAATGGGCGCAGCGTCTCGGCCTGCCTGAAAGCGTGGTGATTTCCGGCGGCGCGTTTGACTGCCATATGGGCGCAGTTGGCGCAGGCGCACAGCCTAACGCACTGGTAAAAGTTATCGGTACTTCCACCTGCGACATTCTGATTGCCGACAAACAGAGCGTTGGCGAGCGGGCAGTTAAAGGTATTTGCGGTCAGGTTGATGGCAGCGTGGTGCCTGGATTTATCGGTCTGGAAGCAGGCCAATCGGCGTTTGGTGATATCTACGCCTGGTTCGGTCGCGTACTCAGCTGGCCGCTGGAACAGCTTGCCGCCCAGCATCCGGAACTGAAAGCGCAAATCAACGCCAGCCAGAAACAACTGCTTCCGGCGCTGACCGAAGCATGGGCCAAAAATCCGTCTCTGGATCACCTGCCGGTGGTGCTCGACTGGTTTAACGGTCGTCGCTCGCCAAACGCTAACCAACGCCTGAAAGGGGTGATTACCGATCTTAACCTCGCTACCGACGCTCCGCTGCTGTTCGGTGGTTTGATTGCTGCCACCGCCTTTGGCGCACGCGCAATCATGGAGTGCTTTACCGATCAGGGGATCGCCGTCAATAACGTGATGGCGCTGGGCGGCATCGCGCGGAAAAACCAGGTCATTATGCAGGCCTGCTGCGACGTGCTGAATCGCCCGCTGCAAATTGTTGCCTCTGACCAGTGCTGTGCGCTCGGTGCGGCGATTTTTGCTGCCGTCGCCGCGAAAGTGCACGCAGACATCCCATCAGCCCAGCAAAAAATGGCCAGTGCGGTAGAGAAAACCCTGCAACCGCGCAGCGAACAGGCACAACGCTTTGAACAGCTTTATCGCCGCTATCAGCAATGGGCGATGAGCGCCGAACAACACTATCTTCCAACTTCCGCCCCGGCACAGGCTGCCCAGGCCGTTGCGACTCTATAAGGACACGATAATGACGATTTTTGATAATTATGAAGTGTGGTTTGTCATTGGCAGCCAGCATCTGTATGGCCCGGAAACCCTGCGTCAGGTCACCCAACATGCCGAGCACGTTGTTAATGCGCTGAATACGGAAGCGAAACTGCCCTGCAAACTGGTGTTGAAACCGCTGGGCACCACGCCGGATGAAATCACCGCTATTTGCCGCGACGCGAATTACGACGATCGTTGCGCTGGTCTGGTGGTGTGGCTGCACACCTTCTCCCCGGCCAAAATGTGGATCAACGGCCTGACCATGCTCAACAAACCGTTGCTGCAATTCCACACCCAGTTCAACGCGGCGCTGCCGTGGGACAGTATCGATATGGACTTTATGAACCTGAACCAGACTGCACATGGCGGTCGCGAGTTCGGCTTCATTGGCGCGCGTATGCGTCAGCAACATGCCGTCGTTACCGGTCACTGGCAGGATAAACAAGCCCATGAGCGTATCGGCTCCTGGATGCGTCAGGCGGTTTCTAAACAGGATACCCGTCATCTGAAAGTCTGCCGTTTTGGCGATAACATGCGTGAAGTGGCGGTCACCGATGGTGATAAAGTTGCCGCACAGATCAAGTTCGGTTTCTCCGTCAATACCTGGGCGGTTGGCGATCTGGTGCAGGTGGTGAACTCCATCAGCGACGGCGATGTTAACGCGCTGGTCGATGAGTACGAAAGCTGCTACACCATGACGCCTGCAACACAAATCCACGGCGAAAAACGACAGAACGTGCTGGAAGCGGCGCGTATTGAGCTGGGGATGAAGCGTTTCCTGGAACAAGGTGGCTTCCACGCGTTCACCACCACCTTTGAAGATTTGCACGGTCTGAAACAGCTTCCAGGTCTGGCCGTACAGCGTCTGATGCAGCAGGGTTACGGCTTTGCGGGCGAAGGCGACTGGAAAACCGCCGCCCTGCTTCGCATCATGAAGGTGATGTCAACCGGTCTGCAGGGCGGCACCTCCTTTATGGAGGACTACACCTATCACTTCGAGAAAGGTAATGACCTGGTGCTCGGCTCCCATATGCTGGAAGTCTGCCCGTCGATTGCCGTAGAAGAGAAACCGATCCTCGACGTTCAGCATCTCGGTATTGGTGGTAAGGACGATCCTGCCCGACTGATCTTCAATACCCAAACCGGTCCAGCGATTGTCGCCAGCCTGATTGATCTCGGCGATCGTTACCGTCTGCTGGTTAACTGTATCGACACGGTGAAAACACCGCACTCCCTGCCGAAACTGCCGGTGGCGAATGCGCTGTGGAAAGCGCAACCGGATCTGCCAACTGCTTCCGAAGCGTGGATCCTCGCTGGTGGCGCGCACCATACCGTCTTCAGCCATGCGCTGAACCTCAACGATATGCGCCAGTTCGCCGAGATGCACGACATTGAAATCACGGTGATTGATAACGACACCCGCCTGCCAGCGTTTAAAGACGCACTGCGCTGGAACGAAGTGTATTACGGATTTCGTCGCTAAGTAGCCGCATCAGGTATGTAACGCCTGATGCGATGCTGGCGCGTCTTATCAGGCCTACACGTTGCGATTTTGTAGGCCGGATAAGCAAACCGCATCCGGCATTCAACGCCTGATGCGACGCTGGCGCGTCTTATCAGGCCTACGCGTTCCGATTTTGTAGGCCGGATAAGCAAAGCGCATCCGGCATTCAACGCCTGATGCGACGCTGGCGCGTCTTATCAGGCCTACACGCTGCGATTTTGTAGGCCGGATAAGCAAAGCGCATCCGGCACGAAGGAGTCAACATGTTAGAAGATCTCAAACGCCAGGTATTAGAAGCCAACCTGGCGCTGCCAAAACACAACCTGGTCACGCTCACATGGGGCAACGTCAGCGCCGTTGATCGCGAGCGCGGCGTCTTTGTGATCAAACCTTCCGGCGTCGATTACAGCGTCATGACCGCTGACGATATGGTCGTGGTTAGCATCGAAACCGGTGAAGTGGTTGAAGGTACGAAAAAGCCCTCCTCCGACACGCCAACTCACCGGCTGCTCTATCAGGCATTCCCCTCCATTGGCGGCATTGTGCATACGCACTCGCGCCACGCCACCATCTGGGCGCAGGCGGGTCAGTCGATTCCAGCAACCGGCACCACCCACGCCGACTATTTCTACGGCACCATTCCCTGCACCCGCAAAATGACCGACGCAGAAATCAACGGCGAATATGAGTGGGAAACCGGTAACGTCATCGTAGAAACCTTTGAAAAACAGGGTATCGATGCAGCGCAAATGCCCGGCGTTCTGGTCCATTCCCACGGCCCGTTTGCATGGGGCAAAAATGCCGAAGATGCGGTGCATAACGCCATCGTGCTGGAAGAGGTCGCTTATATGGGGATATTCTGCCGTCAGTTAGCGCCGCAGTTACCGGATATGCAGCAAACGCTGCTGGATAAACACTATCTGCGTAAGCATGGCGCGAAGGCATATTACGGGCAGTAATGACTGTATAAAACCACAGCCAATCAAACGAAACCAGGCTATACTCAAGCCTGGTTTTTTGATGGATTTTCAGCGTGGCGCAGGCAGGTTTTATCTTAACCCGACACTGGCGGGACACCCCGCAAGGGACAGAAGTCTCCTTCTGGCTGGCGACGGACAACGGGCCGTTGCAGGTTACGCTTGCACCGCAAGAGTCCGTGGCGTTTATTCCCGCCGATCAGGTTCCCCGCGCTCAGCATATTTTGCAAGGTGAACAAGGCTTTCGCCTGACACCGCTGGCGTTAAAGGATTTTCACCGCCAGCCGGTGTATGGCCTTTACTGTCGCGCCCATCGCCAATTGATGAATTACGAAAAGCGCCTGCGTGAAGGTGGCGTTACCGTCTACGAGGCCGATGTGCGTCCGCCAGAACGCTATCTGATGGAGCGGTTTATCACCTCACCGGTGTGGGTCGAGGGTGATATGCACAATGGCACTATCGTTAATGCCCGTCTGAAACCGCATCCCGACTATCGTCCGCCGCTCAAGTGGGTTTCTATAGATATTGAAACCACCCGCCACGGTGAGCTGTACTGCATCGGCCTGGAAGGCTGCGGGCAGCGCATCGTTTATATGCTGGGGCCGGAGAATGGCGACGCCTCCTCGCTTGATTTCGAACTGGAATACGTCGCCAGCCGCCCGCAGTTGCTGGAAAAACTCAACGCCTGGTTTGCCAACTACGATCCTGATGTGATCATCGGTTGGAACGTGGTGCAGTTCGATCTGCGAATGCTGCAAAAACATGCCGAGCGTTACCGTCTTCCGCTGCGTCTTGGGCGCGATAATAGCGAGCTGGAGTGGCGCGAGCACGGCTTTAAAAACGGCGTCTTTTTTGCCCAGGCTAAAGGTCGGCTAATTATCGACGGTATCGAGGCGCTGAAATCCGCGTTCTGGAATTTCTCTTCATTCTCGCTGGAAACTGTCGCTCAGGAGCTATTAGGCGAAGGAAAATCTATCGATAACCCGTGGGATCGAATGGACGAAATTGACCGCCGTTTCGCCGAAGATAAACCTGCGCTGGCAACTTATAACCTGAAAGATTGCGAGCTGGTGACGCAGATCTTCCACAAAACTGAAATCATGCCATTTTTACTCGAACGGGCAACGGTGAACGGCCTGCCGGTGGACCGACACGGCGGTTCGGTGGCGGCATTTGGTCATCTCTATTTTCCGCGAATGCATCGCGCTGGTTATGTCGCGCCTAATCTCGGCGAAGTGCCGCCGCACGCCAGCCCTGGCGGCTACGTGATGGATTCACGGCCAGGGCTTTATGATTCAGTGCTGGTGCTGGACTATAAAAGCCTGTACCCGTCGATCATCCGCACCTTTCTGATTGATCCCGTCGGGCTGGTGGAAGGCATGGCGCAGCCTGATCCAGAGCACAGTACCGAAGGTTTTCTCGATGCCTGGTTCTCGCGAGAAAAACATTGCCTGCCGGAGATTGTGACTAACATCTGGCACGGGCGCGATGAAGCCAAACGCCAGGGTAACAAACCGCTGTCGCAGGCGCTGAAAATCATCATGAATGCCTTTTATGGCGTGCTCGGCACCACCGCCTGCCGCTTCTTCGATCCGCGGCTGGCATCGTCGATCACCATGCGTGGTCATCAGATCATGCGGCAAACCAAAGCGTTGATTGAAGCACAGGGCTACGACGTTATCTACGGCGATACCGACTCAACGTTTGTCTGGCTGAAAGGCGCACATTCGGAAGAAGAAGCGGCGAAAATCGGTCGTGCACTGGTGCAGCACGTTAACGCCTGGTGGGCGGAAACGCTGCAAAAACAACGGCTGACCAGCGCATTAGAACTGGAGTATGAAACCCATTTCTGCCGTTTTCTGATGCCAACCATTCGCGGAGCCGATACCGGCAGTAAAAAGCGTTATGCCGGACTGATTCAGGAGGGCGACAAGCAGCGGATGGTGTTTAAAGGGCTGGAAACCGTGCGCACCGACTGGACGCCGCTGGCCCAGCAGTTTCAGCAGGAGCTATACCTGCGCATCTTCCGCAACGAGCCATATCAGGAATATGTACGCGAAACCATCGACAAACTGATGGCGGGTGAACTGGATGCGCGACTGGTTTACCGTAAACGCCTTCGCCGTCCGCTGAGCGAGTATCAGCGTAATGTGCCGCCTCATGTACGCGCCGCTCGCCTTGCCGATGAAGAAAACCAAAAGCGTGGTCGCCCCTTGCAATATCAGAATCGCGGCACCATTAAGTACGTATGGACCACCAACGGCCCGGAGCCGCTGGACTACCAACGTTCACCACTGGATTACGAACACTATCTGACCCGCCAGCTACAACCCGTGGCGGAGGGAATACTCCCTTTTATTGAGGATAATTTTGCTACACTTATGACCGGGCAACTTGGGCTATTTTGAGCAAAAAAAAGAGTTCGCCAGATACCATTTTGATGCGTGACGAATGCTTTGCCATCCAGTACCATAGCGCCCTTTCCATTCCTGGACCTGAATAACACCACTACCTCATAAGCACGGTAGCGGGTGGTTATTGCCTGCAATTAAAGATATAGAGCCGAACACATATGCCTTTTACACTTGGTCAACGCTGGATCAGCGATACAGAAAGCGAATTGGGACTTGGAACCGTTGTCGCGGTGGATGCGCGAACTGTCACTTTACTTTTCCCATCTACTGGTGAAAACCGTCTGTACGCACGCAGTGATTCCCCCGTGACCCGCGTGATGTTCAACCCTGGTGATACCATTACCAGCCATGACGGCTGGCAGATGCAAGTCGAAGAAGTAAAAGAAGAAAATGGCTTGCTGACCTATATCGGTACTCGCCTGGATACTGAAGAGTCCGGCGTAGCCCTGCGTGAAGTTTTCCTTGATAGCAAACTGGTGTTCAGCAAACCGCAGGACCGTCTGTTTGCCGGGCAGATTGACCGTATGGACCGCTTTGCGCTGCGTTATCGCGCGCGTAAATATTCCAGCGAACAGTTCCGTATGCCGTACAGCGGCCTGCGCGGTCAGCGTACCAGCCTGATCCCGCATCAGCTCAACATCGCTCATGATGTTGGTCGCCGCCACGCGCCGCGCGTCCTGCTGGCTGACGAAGTGGGTTTAGGGAAAACCATTGAAGCCGGGATGATCCTGCATCAGCAACTGCTCTCTGGCGCTGCTGAACGTGTGCTAATTATCGTCCCGGAAACCTTACAGCATCAGTGGCTGGTAGAAATGCTGCGCCGTTTCAACCTGCGCTTTGCGCTATTTGATGATGAGCGTTATGCCGAAGCTCAGCACGATGCTTACAACCCGTTTGACACCGAACAGCTGGTGATTTGCTCGCTGGATTTTGCCCGTCGTAGCAAACAGCGCCTGGAACATCTCTGTGAAGCCGAATGGGACCTGCTGGTGGTCGATGAAGCGCATCACCTGGTGTGGAGCGAAGATGCGCCAAGCCGTGAATATCAGGCCATTGAACAACTGGCAGAGCACGTGCCGGGCGTTCTGCTGCTGACCGCGACCCCGGAACAGCTGGGGATGGAAAGCCACTTCGCCCGTCTGCGTCTGCTGGACCCGAACCGTTTCCACGATTTTGCGCAGTTCGTTGAAGAGCAGAAAAATTATCGTCCGGTTGCGGACGCCGTTGCCATGCTGCTGGCAGGTAACAAACTGAGCAATGACGAACTGAACATGCTCGGCGAGATGATCGGCGAGCAGGATATCGAGCCGCTGTTGCAGGCAGCAAACAGCGACAGCGAAGATGCCCAGAGCGCCCGTCAGGAGCTGGTTTCGATGCTGATGGATCGCCACGGCACCAGCCGCGTGCTGTTCCGTAACACGCGTAACGGTGTGAAAGGATTCCCGAAACGCGAGCTGCACACCATTAAGCTGCCGCTACCGACGCAGTATCAGACGGCTATTAAAGTCTCCGGCATTATGGGCGCACGTAAAAGTGCGGAAGATCGTGCTCGCGATATGCTCTACCCGGAGCGTATTTATCAGGAATTTGAAGGTGATAACGCCACCTGGTGGAACTTCGATCCGCGCGTTGAGTGGCTGATGGGCTACCTGACCAGCCATCGCTCTCAGAAAGTGCTGGTGATCTGCGCCAAAGCTGCCACTGCGCTGCAACTGGAGCAGGTACTGCGCGAACGTGAAGGTATTCGCGCTGCGGTGTTCCACGAAGGTATGTCGATTATCGAACGTGACCGCGCTGCCGCCTGGTTTGCCGAAGAAGACACCGGCGCACAGGTACTGCTGTGCTCAGAAATCGGTTCTGAAGGACGTAACTTCCAGTTCGCCAGCCACATGGTGATGTTTGACCTGCCATTCAACCCGGATCTACTGGAGCAGCGTATTGGTCGTCTGGATCGTATCGGCCAGGCGCACGATATTCAGATCCATGTGCCTTATCTGGAGAAAACCGCTCAGTCGGTGCTGGTGCGCTGGTATCACGAAGGTCTGGATGCATTTGAGCACACCTGCCCGACCGGACGCACTATTTACGATAGCGTATACAACGATCTGATTAACTATCTGGCTTCACCGGATCAAACCGAAGGCTTTGACGATCTGATCAAAAACTGCCGCGAGCAACATGAAGCGCTGAAAGCACAGCTGGAACAGGGTCGTGACCGCCTGCTGGAAATCCACTCCAACGGTGGCGAAAAAGCCCAGGCACTGGCAGAAAGCATTGAAGAGCAGGATGACGATACCAACCTGATCGCCTTCGCCATGAACCTGTTCGATATTATCGGTATCAATCAGGACGATCGCGGCGACAACATGATCGTGCTGACGCCGTCCGATCATATGCTGGTGCCGGACTTCCCTGGCCTGTCGGAAGATGGCATCACCATCACCTTTGATCGTGAAGTGGCGCTGGCGCGTGAAGATGCACAGTTTATTACCTGGGAGCATCCGCTGATCCGCAACGGTCTGGATCTGATCCTTTCTGGCGATACCGGTAGCAGCACGATTTCACTGTTAAAAAACAAAGCGTTGCCGGTAGGTACGCTGTTGGTGGAACTGATTTATGTGGTTGAAGCCCAGGCTCCGAAGCAGTTGCAGCTCAACCGCTTCCTGCCACCGACGCCGGTACGTATGCTGCTGGATAAAAACGGCAACAACCTGGCGGCGCAGGTAGAGTTTGAAACCTTTAACCGCCAGCTTAACGCGGTTAACCGTCACACCGGCAGCAAACTGGTTAACGCCGTGCAGCAGGATGTTCACGCTATCCTTCAACTGGGTGAAGCGCAGATCGAGAAATCTGCCCGTGCATTGATTGATGCAGCGCGTAACGAAGCCGACGAAAAACTGTCTGCCGAGCTGTCTCGTCTGGAAGCTCTGCGTGCAGTGAACCCGAACATTCGTGACGACGAACTGACCGCCATTGAGAGCAACCGTCAGCAGGTAATGGAAAGCCTGGATCAGGCAGGTTGGCGTCTGGATGCCCTGCGTTTGATCGTTGTAACGCATCAGTAACGGAGCCGAAAATGGGGATGGAAAACTACAATCCACCGCAGGAACCCTGGTTGGTTATCCTGTATCAGGATGACCATATTATGGTGGTCAACAAGCCGAGCGGTTTGTTGTCAGTGCCGGGTCGTCTGGAAGAGCACAAAGACAGCGTGATGACGCGCATTCAGCGTGATTATCCGCAGGCAGAATCGGTGCATCGTCTGGATATGGCTACCAGCGGCGTGATTGTAGTGGCGCTGACCAAAGCCGCGGAGCGGGAGTTAAAACGCCAGTTCCGCGAGCGCGAGCCGAAAAAGCAGTATGTGGCCCGCGTCTGGGGGCATCCATCCCCCGCAGAAGGTCTGGTGGATCTGCCGCTGATTTGCGACTGGCCAAACCGCCCGAAACAGAAAGTCTGTTACGAAACGGGTAAACCTGCGCAGACGGAATATGAAGTGGTGGAGTATGCGGCGGATAACACGGCAAGAGTGGTGTTAAAACCGATTACCGGGCGTTCGCATCAATTGCGTGTGCATATGCTGGCGCTGGGTCATCCGATTCTCGGCGATCGTTTTTATGCATCACCAGAAGCGAGAGCGATGGCACCGCGTTTGTTGCTACATGCAGAGATGTTGACGATTACCCATCCGGCGTATGGCAATAGTATGACGTTTAAAGCGCCAGCGGATTTTTAATCGTCACGCTGGCGCAGTTCGGTAGGCGGATAAGGCGTTCACGCCGCATCCGGCAATTGTGCGCCGATTGCCTGATGCGACGCGGGCCGCGTCTTATCAGGCCTACAGTTTAAAACTTATTTAAACCCTTTCTGCTGCTTTATCAGCTCATATGCCTGCTGAATTTCCTGCGCTTTCTGCTTCGCCATCTCCATCATCTCAGGCGGCAAACCTTTCGCCACCAGCTTATCGGGATGGTGTTCACTCATCAGCTTACGGTAGGCACGTTTGATGGTGGTCGCATCATCCGTCGGCTTCACGCCCAGCACATTACAGGCATCTTCCAGCGTTGGGCCACGCTGCGCTTGCTGCCAGTTACCACCGCCAGTTTGCTGCTGATAACCGCCGCCAAACTGTGCACCGCCCTGCATCATGCGCAAAAACTGGTCAAACTGAGCGCGGGAGATCCCTAATTCTTCTGCAATGACATACAGCACCGCCCGTTCATTCGGGTGCAGTGAACCATCAGCAAACGCCGCCTGAATCTGGATCTCCAGAAACATACGAATTAAGTCAAAACGACCAAAGCAGACACTGCGAAACTGGCGCATCTTTTCGCGCAGCGGGTAATTGTCTGATTTTCCCACCCGGAACGCATTTTGCGCCGCAGTACGGGAAGCGCCATGAAGATTCATTCGGTCCATCAACTGGCTGGCGATATGAATATCAGCCTCCGTGACGCGACCTTTGGATTTGGTTAAATGCCCCATCACTTCAAAAGTGGTGGCAAAAAACAGCGCCTGACGCTCACGCTGGTTGGCGAACCACGCCATTTTACGGCTACGGGCTTTATCAAACATATGGCCAATTAACAGGCCTAACACTACGCCCCAAAAGCCGCCGCCCATCAGTAAGGCCACGGCCACGCCAATGATTTTTCCCCAATACTGCATATATTCCCCAAATCGACACACGGATATCAGGGCTATCTCCCACAATATAAAGGTGCTTTTACCGTTTTCCGGCTGCGGTCAATTGTGGGACATCGCCTATAATTTGCATTATCATACCTGTCATTCAATGCCGTGCCTAACACCACTGACGCTATTCGGACAGGATTAACACTAGCGTAGAGATGACGAGTACGTTAGTCTCTGACCGTTTGTCACGCGCAACGTTACCGATGATGGAACAATAAAATCAACGTATGAAAAAACGTATCCCCACTCTCCTGGCCACCATGATTGCCACCGCCCTTTATAGTCAACAGGGACTGGCAGCCGACCTCGCCTCACAGTGCATGTTGGGCGTGCCAAGCTATGACCGTCCTCTGGTACAGGGCGATACCAATGACTTACCCGTGACTATCAATGCTGACCACGCGAAAGGGGACTACCCGGATGACGCCGTGTTTACTGGCAGCGTGGATATCATGCAGGGTAACAGCCGTCTGCAGGCCGACGAAGTGCAGCTCCATCAAAAAGAGGCACCAGGACAACCGGAGCCGGTACGTACCGTTGATGCGCTCGGTAATGTCCATTACGACGATAACCAGGTGATCCTCAAAGGGCCGAAAGGCTGGGCGAATCTGAACACCAAAGATACCAACGTCTGGGAAGGTGATTACCAGATGGTGGGTCGCCAGGGTCGCGGTAAAGCGGACCTGATGAAACAACGTGGCGAAAACCGCTATACCATTCTGGATAACGGTAGCTTTACCTCCTGTCTGCCGGGTTCTGACACCTGGAGCGTGGTAGGTAGCGAAATTATTCATGACCGCGAAGAACAAGTTGCGGAGATCTGGAACGCCCGCTTTAAGGTGGGTCCGGTACCGATCTTTTATAGCCCCTATTTGCAGTTGCCGGTGGGTGACAAACGTCGTTCTGGTTTCTTGATCCCGAACGCCAAGTACACCACCACCAACTACTTCGAGTTCTACCTGCCATATTACTGGAACATCGCGCCAAATATGGATGCCACCATCACGCCGCATTATATGCATCGTCGTGGCAACATCATGTGGGAGAACGAATTCCGCTACCTCTCCCAGGCGGGCGCTGGCTTGATGGAACTGGACTATCTGCCTTCAGATAAAGTCTATGAAGATGAACACCCGAACGATGATAGTTCACGTCGTTGGTTATTCTACTGGAACCACTCCGGGGTCATGGATCAAGTGTGGCGTTTCAACGTCGACTACACCAAGGTCAGCGATCCTAGCTACTTCAATGATTTCGATAACAAGTACGGTTCCAGTACTGACGGCTACGCAACGCAAAAATTCAGCGTTGGCTATGCGGTGCAAAACTTCAATGCCACCGTTTCAACCAAGCAGTTCCAGGTCTTCAGCGAGCAGAATACCAGTAGCTACTCGGCAGAGCCGCAGTTAGACGTTAACTACTACCAGAATGATGTTGGTCCGTTTGATACGCGTATTTACGGCCAGGCAGTGCACTTTGTTAACACCAGAGACGACATGCCTGAAGCAACCCGTGTTCACCTGGAACCGACCATCAATTTGCCGCTCTCTAATAACTGGGGCAGCATCAATACCGAAGCGAAGTTGCTGGCAACCCATTATCAGCAAACTAATCTTGACTGGTATAACTCCAGAAACACGACCAAGCTGGACGAATCCGTTAACCGCGTAATGCCGCAATTCAAAGTTGACGGCAAAATGGTCTTTGAACGCGATATGGAAATGCTGGCTCCGGGTTATACCCAAACGCTGGAACCGCGCGCGCAGTATTTGTACGTGCCGTATCGCGATCAGAGCGACATCTATAACTACGACTCGTCTCTACTGCAATCTGACTACTCTGGCCTGTTCCGGGACCGGACTTACGGCGGTCTTGACCGTATTGCCTCCGCTAACCAGGTGACGACCGGTGTCACATCTCGCATATATGATGATGCTGCCGTTGAACGTTTTAATATTTCCGTTGGTCAAATCTACTATTTCACGGAGTCTCGCACTGGCGATGACAACATAACATGGGAGAATGACGACAAAACGGGCTCACTGGTGTGGGCAGGCGATACTTACTGGCGTATCTCCGAGCGTTGGGGATTGCGTGGCGGGATTCAGTACGATACACGTCTGGATAACGTAGCGACCAGTAACTCCAGCATTGAATACCGTCGGGATGAAGACCGTCTGGTACAGCTGAATTACCGTTACGCCAGCCCGGAATATATTCAGGCTACGCTGCCTAAGTACTATTCCACTGCTGAGCAATATAAGAATGGTATTTCGCAGGTAGGTGCTGTCGCCAGCTGGCCAATTGCCGATCGTTGGTCCATTGTTGGGGCCTACTACTACGACACCAATGCGAACAAGCAAGCCGACTCTATGTTAGGTGTGCAATACAGCTCCTGCTGCTATGCAATTCGCGTCGGTTACGAGCGGAAGCTGAACGGTTGGGATAACGATAAACAACATGCGGTATATGACAACGCAATCGGCTTTAACATCGAACTTCGCGGCCTGAGCTCCAACTACGGTCTGGGTACGCAAGAGATGCTGCGTTCGAACATTCTGCCGTATCAAAACACTTTGTGATTTGTTGATTTACCACGTAATCCGCAGTGCGGTTAATTGAAATGGAAAAAGTATGAAGAACTGGAAAACGCTGCTTCTCGGTATCGCCATGATCGCGAATACCAGTTTCGCTGCCCCCCAGGTAGTCGATAAAGTCGCAGCCGTCGTCAATAACGGCGTCGTGCTGGAAAGCGACGTTGATGGATTAATGCAGTCGGTAAAACTGAACGCTGCTCAGGCAAGGCAGCAGCTTCCTGATGACGCGACGCTGCGCCACCAAATCATGGAACGTTTGATCATGGATCAAATCATCCTGCAGATGGGGCAGAAAATGGGAGTGAAAATCTCCGATGAGCAGCTGGATCAGGCGATTGCTAACATCGCGAAACAGAACAACATGACGCTGGATCAGATGCGCAGCCGTCTGGCTTACGATGGTCTGAACTACAACACCTATCGTAACCAGATCCGCAAAGAGATGATTATCTCTGAAGTGCGTAACAACGAGGTGCGTCGTCGCATCACCATCCTGCCGCAGGAAGTCGAATCCCTGGCGCAGCAGGTGGGTAACCAAAACGACGCCAGCACTGAGCTGAACCTGAGCCACATCCTGATCCCGCTGCCGGAAAACCCGACCTCTGATCAAGTGAACGAAGCGGAAAGCCAGGCGCGCGCCATTGTCGATCAGGCGCGTAACGGCGCTGATTTCGGTAAGCTGGCGATTGCTCATTCTGCCGACCAGCAGGCGCTGAACGGCGGCCAGATGGGCTGGGGCCGTATTCAGGAGTTGCCGGGGATCTTCGCCCAGGCATTAAGCACCGCGAAGAAAGGCGACATTGTTGGCCCGATTCGTTCCGGCGTTGGCTTCCATATTCTGAAAGTTAACGACCTGCGCGGCGAAAGCAAAAATATCTCGGTGACCGAAGTTCATGCTCGCCATATTCTGCTGAAACCGTCGCCGATCATGACTGACGAACAGGCCCGTGTGAAACTGGAACAGATTGCTGCTGATATCAAGAGTGGTAAAACGACTTTTGCTGCCGCAGCGAAAGAGTTCTCTCAGGATCCAGGTTCTGCTAACCAGGGCGGCGATCTCGGCTGGGCTACACCAGATATTTTCGATCCGGCTTTCCGTGACGCCCTGACCCGCCTGAACAAAGGTCAAATGAGTGCACCGGTTCACTCTTCATTCGGCTGGCATTTAATCGAACTGCTGGATACCCGTAATGTCGATAAAACCGACGCTGCGCAGAAAGATCGTGCATACCGCATGCTGATGAACCGTAAGTTCTCGGAAGAAGCAGCAAGCTGGATGCAGGAACAACGTGCCAGCGCCTACGTAAAAATCCTGAGCAACTAATGGTTAAAACCCAACGTGTTGTGATCACTCCCGGCGAGCCCGCCGGGATTGGCCCGGACTTAGTTGTCCAGCTTGCACAGCGTGAGTGGCCGGTCGAACTGGTTGTTTGTGCCGATGCCACTCTCCTTACCGACCGGGCAGCGATGCTCGGTTTGCCGCTCACCCTCCGCCCTTATTCCCCCAACTCCCCTGCACAACCGCAAACTGCGGGCACATTAACGCTACTTCCTGTTGCGCTACGCGAATCTGTCACTGCGGGGCAGTTAGCGATTGAAAATGGGCATTACGTGGTGGAAACGCTGGCGAGAGCGTGTGATGGCTGTCTGAACGGTGAATTTGCTGCGCTGATCACAGGCCCCGTGCATAAAGGCGTCATTAACGACGCTGGCATTCCGTTTACCGGTCATACCGAGTTTTTCGAAGAGCGTTCGCAGGCGAAAAAAGTGGTGATGATGCTGGCGACCGAAGAACTTCGCGTGGCGCTGGCAACGACGCATTTACCGCTGCGCGATATCGCAGACGCTATCACCCCTGCACTTTTGCACGAAGTTATTGCTATTTTGCATCACGATTTACGGACCAAATTTGGTATTGCCGAACCGCGCATTCTGGTCTGCGGGCTGAATCCGCACGCGGGCGAAGGCGGTCATATGGGTACGGAAGAGATAGACACCATTATTCCGGTGCTCAATGAGCTGCGGGCGCAGGGGATGAAACTCAACGGCCCGCTGCCTGCCGATACCCTGTTTCAGCCGAAATATCTCGATAACGCCGATGCCGTGCTGGCGATGTACCACGATCAGGGTCTTCCCGTGCTAAAATACCAGGGCTTCGGGCGCGGTGTGAACATTACGCTGGGCCTACCCTTTATTCGCACATCAGTGGACCACGGCACCGCGCTTGAACTGGCGGGACGTGGTAAAGCCGATGTCGGCAGTTTTATTACGGCGCTTAATCTCGCCATCAAAATGATTGTTAACACCCAATGAATAATCGAGTCCACCAGGGCCACTTAGCCCGTAAACGCTTCGGGCAAAACTTTCTCAACGATCAGTTCGTGATCGACAGCATTGTTTCTGCCATTAACCCGCAAAAGGGCCAGGCGATGGTCGAAATCGGCCCCGGTCTGGCGGCATTGACCGAACCGGTCGGCGAACGTCTGGACCAGCTGACGGTCATCGAACTTGACCGCGATCTGGCGGCACGTCTGCAAACGCATCCTTTCTTAGGCCCGAAACTGACGATTTATCAGCAGGATGCGATGACCTTTAACTTTGGCGAACTGGCCGAGAAAATGGGTCAGCCGCTGCGTGTTTTCGGCAACCTGCCTTATAACATCTCCACGCCGTTGATGTTCCATCTGTTTAGCTATACTGATGCCATTGCCGACATGCACTTTATGTTGCAAAAAGAGGTGGTGAATCGTCTGGTTGCAGGACCGAACAGCAAAGCGTATGGTCGATTAAGCGTCATGGCGCAATACTATTGCAATGTGATCCCGGTACTGGAAGTACCGCCGTCAGCCTTTACACCACCACCCAAAGTGGATTCCGCCGTCGTGCGCCTGGTTCCTCATGCAACGATGCCTCACCCGGTTAAAGATGTTCGTGTGTTGAGCCGCATCACCACCGAAGCCTTTAACCAGCGTCGTAAAACCATTCGTAACAGCCTCGGCAACCTGTTTAGCGTCGAGGTGTTAACGGGAATGGGGATCGACCCGGCGATGCGAGCGGAAAATATCTCTGTCGCGCAATATTGCCAGATGGCGAACTATCTGGCGGAGAACGCGCCTTTGCAGGAGAGTTAACGATGATCAATTCGCCCCGAGTGTGTATTCAGGTTCAAAGCGTCTACATTGAGGCACAATCTTCACCTGATAATGAACGTTACGTTTTTGCTTATACCGTAACCATACGCAATCTGGGGCGAGCGCCAGTGCAGTTGTTGGGGCGTTACTGGCTGATCACCAATGGCAATGGCCGTGAAACCGAAGTCCAGGGCGAAGGAGTGGTTGGCGTCCAGCCACTTATCGCGCCTGGCGAAGAGTACCAGTACACCAGCGGTGCAATCATTGAAACCCCGCTGGGCACCATGCAGGGTCACTACGAAATGATCGATGAAAATGGCGTCCCTTTCAGCATCGACATTCCCGTATTCCGACTCGCCGTTCCCACACTCATTCATTAAAAGAATATGGCGACATACCTTATTGGCGACGTTCATGGTTGTTACGATGAACTGATCGCATTGCTGCATAAAGTAGAATTTACCCCTGGGAAAGATACCCTCTGGCTGACGGGCGATCTGGTCGCGCGCGGCCCGGGTTCGCTGGATGTTCTGCGCTATGTGAAATCCTTAGGCGACAGCGTACGTCTGGTGCTGGGCAATCACGATCTGCATCTGCTGGCGGTATTTGCCGGGATCAGCCGCAATAAACCGAAAGATCGCCTGACACCGCTGCTGGAAGCGCCGGATGCCGACGAGCTGCTTAACTGGCTGCGTCGCCAGCCTCTGCTGCAAATCGACGAAGAGAAAAAGTTGGTGATGGCCCACGCCGGGATAACGCCACAGTGGGATCTACAGACCGCCAAAGAGTGCGCGCGCGATGTAGAAGCGGTGCTGTCGAGCGACTCCTATCCCTTCTTCCTTGATGCCATGTACGGCGATATGCCAAATAACTGGTCACCGGAATTGCGGGGGCTGGGAAGACTGCGTTTTATCACCAACGCCTTTACCCGTATGCGTTTTTGCTTCCCGAACGGTCAACTGGATATGTACAGCAAAGAATCGCCGGAAGAGGCCCCTGCCCCACTGAAACCGTGGTTTGCCATTCCTGGCCCTGTCGCTGAAGAATACAGCATCGCCTTTGGTCACTGGGCATCGCTGGAGGGCAAAGGTACGCCGGAAGGTATTTACGCGCTGGATACCGGCTGCTGCTGGGGTGGTACATTAACCTGCCTGCGCTGGGAAGATAAACAGTATTTTGTCCAGCCGTCGAACCGGCATAAGGATATGGGCGAAGCGGCGGCGTCTTAAACACAGCCTGATACAGGAAGGCCGGATAAGACGCGACCGGCGTCGCATCCGGCACTATCCGTAAATTCTATACAAAATTACCGCCGCTCCAGAATCTCAAAGCAATAGCTGTGAGAGTTCTGCGCATCGGCGTCGTGGAATTCGCTGAATACCGATTCCCAGTCATCCGGCTCGTAATCCGGGAAATGGGTGTCGCCTTCCACTTCTGCGTCGATATGCGTCAGATACAGTTTTTGCGCTTTTGGCAGGAACTGCTCATAAACGCGACCGCCGCCAATCACCATGATTTCTGGTACGTCACCACACGCCGCGATGGCTTCATCAACCGATTTCACCCACGTTACGCGATCGTCCGTACCCGGTTGACTGCTGAGGATAATATTTTTGCGTCCTGGCAGCGGACGACCTATGGATTCCCAGGTATGGCGGCCCATAATCACGGGTTTATTTAAGGTGTTGCGTTTAAACCAGGCGAGATCGGCAGGCAGGTTCCACGGCATGGCGTTTTCCATGCCGATAACGCGATCTACCGCTAACGCCGCAATCAGACTGATCATTGAGATTTCCCGATAAAAAAAATTGTCGCCACTATACGTAAAGCGTAAACCGTCGTCGACTGGTGCGAGGATGATGTTGAGGAAAATTTTATATTCTGCTGGCGAGTCCACGCTCTCTCCCTGGACTCGCCACATTACAATGAAACAAAAACAAACAGTTAGCTGTAAAGTGTGATTTACGTCACTCTTTATTAGGATGAGGGTTTCGTTTCCGGTTCATCCGCCATGTTGCCGGTATGTTTACCTTCTTCTGTTCCCTGCCAGCCATGTCGTTGAATTAATGACAGATGTTCGCGGTCCTCGGTAATGATCTCACTTAACATCGCGCTGGTGCGTTTATAGACCGCCGCGCGGGCTTTGGTGTCGTTCTCAACCATTGCCATCTCTTCCACCATCTGAATATTAAAGCGGCGGAACACATCGGCACGTTCTCGCGCTTCATACGGCCCCAGACCTAAACTTTCCAGTGCCAGACGCCCGGTTTTCAGCGCACCTTCGAAGGTTTCACGCTCCGGCTTTTCAACGCCTGCCTGACGCAAACGAATGTAGTGGTCGACATCGCGGGCGCGGGCAATAATCTGCAAATGCGGGAAATGTTCTTTCACCATCTCTGTCAGTTGCAGGTTGGTTTGCGGATCGTCGATGGCGTTAATCAGCACTTCCGCTTTCGCCGCTCCGGCTGATTCCAGTAAATCCATCCGCGTGGCATCGCCATAAAACACTTTCATACCAAATTTACGCAAGGTTTCGATATGGTCCGGATCGTGATCGAGCACCACCATTTTCACCCCGCTGGAGAGCAGTAAACGTCCGGTGATCTGCCCAAAACGACCGAATCCGGCAATGATTACCCGCGGCTGTTCTTCATCGATCTCATCGGCTTCACGCGCTTCCTCAGTAGAAGATTGCTCAAGGCGATTGAGGATCACCAGCAGAGTCGGCGTTGCTGCCATCGACAGCGCCACCGCCAGGGTCAGCGATTTCGCCCACTCCGGCTCCAGCACATTCGCCATCTGCGCCGCACCAAACACCACAAAGGCAAACTCACTACCCTGCCCTAACAACACCGCAAACCAGCGACGCTGTTTATTTGGCACCTGCAACGGTCGGGCAATCAGCCACAGCATGGCGATTTTGATGATGAGGAAACCGAGCAGCAAAATGACAATGCGCAATGGGTTTTCAATCAGCGTGCCAAAGTCTATCGACATGCCAACACCGATGAAAAACAGCCCCAACAGCAAACCTTTAAACGGTTCGATATCGCTCTCCAGCGCATGACGGTATTCCGAGCTTGCCAGCAGTACGCCCGCCAGAAACGCGCCCATCGCCATCGACAAGCCGACCTCTTCCAGCAGCAAACCAAAGCCAAACACAAGGAATAACGCCACGGCACTAAACACTTCCCGCAAGCCAGAGCGGGCAACAAAACGCAGCGCCGGACGCGTAACATAGCGCCCCAGCAATACCACCAGTACCAGCGCACCCGCCACTTTTAACGCCGAGAGAGCAAATGCGCCCATCGTCGTCGAGGCACTGCTCGCCGCCAGTAGCGGAATCATCGCCACCAGCGGGATCGCCGCGATATCCTGGAACAGCAGCACCGCAAAGGCACTGCGGCCCATTTGCGTCACCATCAGATTGCGTTCATTCATCGCCTGCATGGCAATCGCCGTTGATGAGAGCGCCAGCGTCATGCCGATCAATTCCGCGACCTGCCAGCGCAGCCCAAGTAACATGCAGAACAGCCCCAGCAGGCCGCCGCAAATCACCATCTGTAATGCACCACCGCCGAACACTGCCGCACGCAGCTTCCACAGCCTTTGTGGATCGAGTTCGAGGCCGATAATAAACAGCATCAGCACCACGCCAATCTCGGCAAAGTGCAGGATAGATTCGGCATCGGTCACCAGTCGCAGCCCCCACGGGCCAATAATGCAGCCGGCGATCAGGTAGCCAAGTACCGATCCCAGACCAAGACGTACCGCAATGGGTACAATCAGCGCTGCCGAACCGAGATAAATCAGCGCCTGAATCAGCGTATGGCTATCCATGATGTGCCTCCTGCCATTCCAGCAGACGTTGCTTATAGTGACGCGCCTGCCCTTCGAGGGTTTCGTCGTCACAAATAAAGGTGCAGTGCATGGCAAACGGTGGCAGCCAGTTCAGCCCGCAGTAGATTGCCGTCGCCTGTAGCGGCTGCGACAGCACATCAAAACCCGGATGCGCACCAATTTCAAAATGGCTTTCCCCGCCGCCGGTCGTCACCGCCCACAGCAAATGTTTGCCATGCAGCGCCGTGCCGCCGTGACCGTAAGCCCAGCCGTGCGAGAAAACTTTATCGATCCAAAGTTTAAGGAGCGGAGGAATGCTGTACCACTGCATCGGGTGCTGCCAGACGATCAGATCGGCGCGAGACAGCGCCTCCTGCTCGGCGGCAATATCGATATTGAAGTCAGGATAGAGTTGATAAAGAGAGCGAATTTCGACGCCTTCCAGCGTCCTTGCCTGTTCAAGCATCCGTTTATTCGCATGGGAATGATGCGGATACGGATGCGCATAAATTATGAGGATCATAGTTATTAGCCCGCGTGTTTACGCCTTTGTTTTCCCACAAAGTGTAGTCATATATTCACGCGGCTGGTAATGACTCCAACTTATTGATAGTGTTTTATGTTCAGATAATGCCCGATGACTTTGTCATGCAGCTCCACCGATTTTGAGAACGACAGTGACTTCCGTCCCAGCCTTGCCAGATGTTGTCTCAGATTCAGGTTATGCCGCTCAATTCGCTGAGTGTAACGCTTGCTGATTACGTGCAGCTTTCCCTTCAGGCGGGATTCATACAGCGGCCAGCCATCCGTCATCCATACCACGACCTC